>JBMCUM010000126.1:0-6039 GCA_048622595.1 Planctomycetota bacterium
CCTCGTCGTCGGCGTCGTGACCGCCTCCATCGTGCAGACGGGATGATCGAGTTCGCAGTTCGCAGCGAAGCGGAAACCCGTATGGGGCGGATTGCGGAGTGAAACGACACGCGAGATTGAGACGTAGAGGCACGAAGAAAGGAAGCAGCGGCGTTGTTCTGGGCCCTGCGGCTCTGTGCGGGCGCCGTTTCGTTGATAGCTGAATGCTGAAAGCTCCCGTTATGCTCGTCCACGTCGACGCCAACAACTTCTATGCCTCCTGCGAGCAGGTGTTCGACCCCGCCCTGCGGGGCAGGCCCGTCGTCGTGCTGTCCAACAACGACGGCGTCATCGTCGCCCGCTCCCCCGAGGCCAAGGCCCTGAACATCGACATGGCCAGACCCTACTTCCAGATCGCTCACCTCCTGCGAAAGCGCAACGTCCGCATCCTCAGCAGCAACTACACGCTGTACGACGACATGAGCAACCGCCTCGCGGCCGTGTATCGCCGCTTCACCGACCGCCTGGAGGTCTACTCCATCGACGAGTGCTTCCTGTCGTTCGACCACGTCCGGGCGGATGGTCTCGACGCACAGGCCCGCGAGCTGCGCCGCACCGCGAAGCAGTGGACCGGCATCCCCGTCGGCGTGGGTGTGGCGCCGACCAAGACGCTTTCAACGCTCGCCAACCACCTGGCCAAGAAGGACGCCGCCAACGACGGCGTGTGCGTGCTGGCGAGCGACGCGGCGATCCGCGACGCGCTGGCGCGCGTCGAGCTGACGGACCTGTGGGGCGTGTCGGGCGGTTTCCGCCGCCGGTTGCGGGCGCTGGGCGTGACCACGCCGCTGGAGCTGCGGGACGCCGACCCCGCCGTCGTGCGACAACACCTCGGCGTGGTGGGCCAGCGGATCGTCCTGGAGCTGCGCGGCGAGCGGTGCATCGCGATGGAGCTGCTCGCGGCGGACAAGGAGACCATCTGCTGCTCCCGGTCGTTCGGCGCCGAGACCACCCGCTTCGACGACCTCCGACAGGCCGGGTGCACCTTCGCTTCCCAGGCGATGGTCAAGCTCCGACGTCAGGACCTCGCGGCCGGGGCGGTGACCGTCTTTGTCGACACGAACATCCACGCCCCGCCGGGCGTCGAGCAGTACCACAATTCCTACGCCCTCGCCCTGCCGGTCCCTTCGTTCGACACGCGGGAGGTCGCCGCCGCTGCCGTGCGGGCGCTGGGGCGCGTGTACCGCCCGGGGCACTCGTACAAGAAGGCCGGCGTCGTGCTCCACCGGCTGGTGAAGCGCACGGCGATCCACCCGCACCTGTTCGACCGGCGCGATCACGGGCGGACGCACCGGCTGATGGGGGCGGTCGACCGGATCAACCGCGACTTCGGGCGCGGCGCGGCCGTGCAGTTCGGCGTGGCGCCGTCGGGCCTGACCGCCGGGCGGACCGTCCACTGGACCGGCCGCTGCGAGCGGCGCAGCCGGCGCTACACCACCCGCTGGGACGAGCTGCCCACGGCGTACGCCGAGTCCGTCCAGCAGGTCGGGCGTTCCGGCGTTCGCCGCCCGCGGGCGGTCGCGGACATTTCCCGGCGCTCATCGCGGCCGACGGTTGCCGACAGCGCGGTCGAGCCCGTGCGGTACTCTCTGTAGATCGCGATATTCCGGCGGTCAGGCGTCTTATTGGCAGGGCGGTGACGACGGCATACACTATGGCCCCATGAGCGCGATCGACATGCACACGCACGCCTTCCCGGACGACCTCGCGCCGCGGGCCATCGAGACGCTGGAGAGCGAGTGCCCGTGGAAGGCCGTCGGCGACGGAACGGTCGACGGGCTGCTGGCGTCGATGGACGCCGGCGACGTGGACGTGGCGATGGTGTGCATGATCGCCACCAAGCCGGACCACGCCGGGAGCATCCTGAAATGGTGCGAGCAGGTCCGGTCGGACCGTATCGAGCCGTTCCCGTCGGTGCATCCGGACACGCCGAAGCCGGGCAAGTGGGTGGCGCGGATCGCCGGGGGCGGCTTCGCGGGCATCAAGCTGCACCCGATGTACCAGTCGTTCGCCGCCGACGAGGAGCGCCTGGACGCGATCTACGCCGCCGCGGCCGAAGCGGGGCTGCTGGTGACCGTCCACTGCGGGCGCGACATCGCCTACCCGCCGGACGACGACCGCGCGGCGCCGCGGCGGTTCCGGGCCGTGCTGCAGCGCCACCCGTCGCTGCGGCTGCTGTGCACGCACATGGGCGGCTGGCGGATGTGGGACGAGGCCGACCGGGAGATGATCGGACGGGACGTGTACCTGGAGACGTCGTTCTCGACCGGCGAGCGCGGGATGGACACCGCGGCGTTGGTCAACATGATCCGCCGTCACGGCGTCGAGCGGGTGTGCTTCGGGTCGGACTGGCCCTGGGCACCGCAGGGCGAGGCGCTGGAGCAGTTGTCGACCGCCGGGCTGCGGGGGGGCGAGCTTCGCAAGGTCCTGTGGTCGAACGCGGCGCGGTTGCTGGGGTACTGAGCCGCTCAGTGCGCCCCGCCGCTTTCGGCGATGCGCCGGCGGACGGTGGCGATGCCGGTCAGCAGTCCGTGGCGCCACGCGTCGAGCTGCTCGGCGAGCTCGGCGCTGGTGTCCAGCGCGCCGGCGCCCTCGCCGACGGCGCGCCGGCGGGCGACGCCGCGGATCGCCTCGATGACGGCGGCGAGCTCGCCCGCCTCGACGCCGGCGGCGCGTGCCTCGGCGGCGACTTGGATCGCCCGGCGCAGCAGGCGGTGGTCCTGGCGCGCCTGGTCGAGCACGATGGTCGCCAGGGTCCGGGCGAAGTCGCCGTCGGAGCGGGGCACGAGCAGGGCATGGCCGTTGACATGGAAGCCGTCGTACGGTCCGCCGGCGGACATGTAGACGCGGTACAGGGCGACGCCGTCGACATCGAGCGCGGCGGCGTAGAAGCCGAACAGGTACCGGTCGGGGTTTCCGAGCAGGTAGACGCGTCCGCCGGGGACGCCGGCGGAGTACCGGCTGACGATCCGGTGCGCGCCAGCGTGGTTGGGAGTCAGCAGAAGTACCTGGTAGGGGCGCAGCAGGTCGACGAGTTTTTCGTCATCGAACTCCGCCAGCTTGCGTGCCCAGAGGCGAACGGCCGGTCTTCCCCCCGCGCCGCGGAGGTCATCGATGCGGGGGCGCATCGCGGTGACGTCGTCGAGATCCCACGCCGAGCCCACGTAGTCGGCGTGCGGGGCGCGAAGCTTCCCGCGGGCGAGCCGGCGCATCGCGACGACCCATCGCGCCAGCGCGTCGCGCGACGCGCTCGTTCCCGGCGCGACGCCCTCCGTGCTGAGCCGCCGCATCGCCTTGGCGACGCTGAACAGCGTCAGGCCGCGCGCCAACTCGGCCGGATACGCGGCCAGCGCGTCGCGGGCTGGGGCGGTGTACAGGCCCAGCCCCTCGTGAAGCCACGGTCCGGTGAGGCGAAGCCCGTCGATGCCGATACGCATGGCGCGGACGCGGCTGCGCAGGTTCGCGGCGCGCGTATCCTGCATCGCCGCGGCCAGAGCGCGCTGTGCGTCGTGCGCCCCGGCGTCGCTTATGGCGATGATCTCCGGGCCGGGCACCTTGTCCATCGGCCTGCAGTCGTGGACCGTGATGCGCACCGGAACGCGGGCCTGCCCGCCGGGAAGACGGACGCGCACGGCGCCGTCGTACGTCCCGGGGCGGGCAGACGCGCGGGGCGCCAGCGACACGGCCGCGTAGACCAGTTGACCGGCAGGGACCTTGCGAAGGGTTTCGACGCGGACCCAGGGCTGGAAGTCCGCCCGCGCCTCGCGGACGCGCGCCACGTCGCGCAGCAGGTCGACCGACGTGGCGCGCGGGTCGACCGGGAGCGCCCGCCCGTCGTCGGACCGCGGCGTCTCCAGCGCCGCCGAGATGTACGCCGCATCCCGCAACGGCGCCACGGCCAGCATGCCCGTACACTCGAGCCCGGGGGCGGTCTCCAGCTCCAGTCGCTCCAGGCGGTCGTCGGGCTGCGGCGTCCAGTCGGCGGCGAAGCGCCGCTCCCCGCCGGGGCGGAAGACGATCAGCCCGTCTCGCTGTTCGGCCTCGGTCGGGGCCACCGTGCACTGCGGGCGGGTGACATATCCGACCACGAACTGGCGCCGGTACCGGCGCAGGTCCGCCTGGACCTGCTCGACGTATTTGCCCATCGCCTCGCGCTGCGACGGCGGGGCGGTCGCGATCGCGGCGAGCTGGCAGTTGAGCATCTCCAGGTCCTGCTCGGTGTCCACTGCCGGGATGCGCACCAGGCGCACGAATCGCTCGGCGTAGCCCGTGGCGAAGCCCTCCGGCGTCCAGTCGGCGTCGCGCCCGCGGAGAAGCCCCTCCCCCGAGAGCATCTGCGCCGGACGGAGGCGCTCGTAGGCGAGCACCTTCCCGTCGCAACGCAGCCCGTACTCCATCGGAGGCGTCTCGCCCAACGCGTAGTGCGTCAGCCACAGCCAGGCGACGCGAGCCCCGCCGCTGCCCCATCGCAGATGCAGCGACTCGCGCGCCCCGTAGGACAGGCGGGGACCGAGGTAGTCACCGGCCAGCGGGTCGGGAAACCCCGGCGCGTCGGCGCGGAGGCGCACCCGCCCGCTCCACATGACCGCGCGGTGCCCCTCGCCGCCGCGCTCGAAGCCCGGCCAGGAGGGGCTGTCGTCCTCGCCGAAGTCCACCAGCGTCGCCCCGGGCGGCGGATCGGCCGCCGGCTCCAGGCGCATGTTGTCCACGATCAGGGGCGTCTGACCGCGGTTGGTCAGCTCGATGGTGACCTGACCTTCCGGCCAGGTACGCCGGCGGGCGTCGGCCAGCGGTACGCTCAGCGGCAGCGCTAACGTCTGGGCGCCGGGAACCAGGTACGCCGCGCGGTCCGTCGCCATCCCGGCTCGACGGAACCCGACCCGCACGGCGCAAGTCACCGGGTCGGCCACGGCTGCGTCCACCTTCAGCCAGTCCGCTTCGGACAGTTGCGCGCCCTGGACCGGTATGTGCACCGTTACGCCGGGGGGAATCTGGGCGGCCGCGGCGCCCTCGGTCAGCCCGTCGCCGCGCTCGACGGCATCGAGCTTGCCCCCGGTCGTTTGGACGGTGTCCGGCTTCTCGAACCCCTCGACGACGCCCGCGCGAGCTGCCGGCGCCCCGGTCAGGGCGGCTATCGCGCCCAGCAGCGCCCATCGCCTGATGTGCGTACCCATTGCTTGCGTTCCTCGTCCGTGACGTTCCCGTGGCGGCGCAGCTCGGTTGCGCGCCATAATATCCTGTGGCAGACACACCTTAAACCCCTACCATACTATAGGAGTGGTGCGATGCTTCGAATCCGTTTACAGGACGTGGTTCGGCTGGTCGCCGCCGCGGCGCTGCTGGTTGCGGCGCCGCAGGGGCGGGCTCAATCGCGCAGCAGCGTGAGACTCTCCAGCCCCGGGATCTTGAGGACCATCGGCGGCAGCAGCCCCATCTCCAGTTTCCGCTGGCAATCGTACGGTCTGGGCTCGGCGCCCCGGGCCCGGCCCGCGGGCAGTGGCAACGCGCTGCAAAGCCGTCTGCGGGCCAGTCTCTCGTCCAGCCGGAACATCCGCCGCACGGGCGGAGCGGCGCCGTCGCTCGGCGGCGGGCTCGACGCCCTCGGCGGGCAGCGCAGTGCTGGTCGCGGGGGCCTGCTCGGGCTCGACTCGGCGGGGGTTCGCCTGGAGACGGGCTCATCGGTGCCGCGCCCGGCGCGGGGCGGGTCCCTGACCCGCGGCGGCGAGCGGTACGAGTTGCCCTCGACCGCCAGCGGCGCCGGCGCCGTCCAGCGTCCGACGCTGACCGGCGCGGCGGCGTACCTCGACGCGGTCGAGTCGCTGGGGCGTTCACTGGCCAATCGCAGCGAGCCGGTCACCTCCCTGATTCCCGAGAACGAGGGCCCGTTGCGGCGGTATCTCAGCGCGGGCGAAGCCGCCTTGCAGGACGCCGCCTTCGCCGAGGCCGCCGACCAGTTCGAGCTGGCCCTGGCCCGCGCGCCGCGCTCGCCGGAGGTGCTGTTGA
>JBMCUM010000127.1:0-5952 GCA_048622595.1 Planctomycetota bacterium
GAGCGCATCGTGTTCCTGTGGGGCGAGATCGGACCGAACAACGCCGGCGGGCTGATCATGCGCCTCCTGGAGCTCCAGGCCAAAAGCCCCGACCGCGAGATCAGTCTGTACATCAACTCCCCCGGCGGATCGGTGGACGACACACTGGCGATCTACGACACGATGCAGTTCCTCAGTTGCGCCGTGGCGACCTACTGCGTCGGACAGGCCGCCAGTGGAAGCGCCATGATCCTCGCGGCCGGAACCAAGGGCAAGCGCTACGCCCTTCCGCACTCCAAGATCATGATCCATCAGCCCTGGGGCGGCGTGACGGGACAGGCGGCCGACATCCAGATCCAGGCGGAGGAAATCCTCAAGGCCAAGCGCATGCTCAACGAGCTGCTGGCCCGTCACACCGGGCGCGAGGTGGATCAGATCGAGGGCGAAACCGAGCGCGACCGCTACCTGACACCGGAGGAGGCCCGCGAGTACGGCATCATCGACGAGATCCTCGTCGCCAGTGAGCACGAGAAGAAGAAGAGCAAGTGACCACGTCGAATGAAGGACCAGGCGCGATGAGTGGACAGTTGGTACCGATTGTCATCGAGCAGACCGGTCGTGGCGAGCGCAGCTACGACATCTACAGTCGCCTGCTGCGCGACCGGATCGTGTTCATCGGCGGGCAGATCGACGACGACATGGCCAACCTGGTCACGGCCCAGTTGCTGTTCCTGTCCAACGAGGACCCCTCCGCCGACGTGCACCTCTACATCAACTCGCCCGGGGGGAGCGTTTCGGCCGGTCTGGCGGTCTACGACACCATGCAGTTCATCCGCCCGTCGGTGGCGACGTACTGCGTGGGCATGGCCGCGTCGATGGGGGCGCTGCTCCTGGCCGGGGGAAGCCACAAGAAGCGCTTCACGCTTCCCAACAGCCGGGTGCTCATCCACCAGCCGCTCATCCGCGGGGTGCTGACGGGCCCGGCGACCGAGCTGGACATCGAGGCCCGGGAGATCCTCCGCCTGCGCAAGCGGATCTACAACATCCTCGCCAGGCACACCGGTCAGAGCGCCGAGCAGATCGAACGCGACTGCGACCGCAACAAGTGGCTCGAGGCGCACGAGGCGGTCGAGTACGGCTGCGTCGACCAGATCCTCGAACGCATGCCGGAAGCGACCGACGACCAGAAGGGCAGCCGGACATGACACCGCGGGCGGTCACGGCGCTGTTGGCGGTCGTCGGTGCCGCGGCCGGCGGGGGATGCCGCGGCCTCGATCTGTCCGGTCCCGACGAGTCGCAAACCGCCGGCCAACTCGTCGAGCTTCGCGAGCAGCTCGCCGAGCTCCGCGAGACGAACCGCGGGCTCCAGCAGGACCTCGTCGCCAAGCGCAAGCGGATCGACACGCTCATGGGCCTGGGCGACAAGCGCCTCGAGAAGCTCTTCCACGTCGCGGACATCAAGCTCGGCCGCTATACCGGCGGCGTCGACACCGACGGCGAGCCCGGTCACGACGCGATCAAGGTCTACCTTCGCCCCATGGACGCCGACGGAAGCACGATCAAGGCCGCCGGCGAGGTGACCATCCGCCTGTACGACCTGGCCATGCCGGAAAGCGAGGAACTGCTGGCCGTCTACACCTGGCCGGTCGAGAAGCTCTCGCAGCAGTGGTCCAGCGGATTCATGACGTACCACTTCAGCTTCGTCTGTCCGTGGAAGACGCGCCCCCGGCACGACGAGATCACCGTCCGCGTGGAGTTCGTGGACTACCTCACGGGCGAACACTTCACCGCCCAGAAGCTCTGCAAGGTCGACCTGCCCCCAGCCGACGGGGGCGAGTGACCCCCCCGGCGCGCGGTCCGCACCTACTGCAGCAGCAGCGTCACCAGGCAGGCCCCGAACGTCCACGCCGCGACCCCCGAGATCACCGCGGCCATTCCCAGGTCCATCTGCCCGCCGCGCAGCTCCAACGCCACCAGCATGGCCGCCAGTTCCGCCGCCAGCACCACCGCCGTGACGGGCAGCAGCAGCGACCGTCCGGCCAGTCCGCTCTTCTCGCCGAGACGCCAGCACGTCGCCAGCCCCACCGGCACGCCGACCACCGCCGAGCTGGACACCACCACGATGACCATGGACAGCAGCGCCCCCAGCGCCGCGCGAACCGGATACAGCCCGTAGACGACGAGCCCGGCGACGCCCGCTCCGACCGCGCCGCGAATCACCGACCGCCGCATCGCGATCCGCCATCCCAGCGCCGGTGTCCATTCGTCGGGGTCGATCATGTCACGGGCCTCGCTGCCGCGTCGTGCGGCGGATCGGCGGTCTCCTCCAGCAACTCCAGGACGACCTTGAGCTTTCGCTCGGCGTCCACATAGGCGTACCATCCTCCGGCGAAGTCGCCGCGCTGCACGGTCTCCATGCCGCGTGCGGACAGCGCCGCCAGCTTGCCGTCCATCCCCCGGACCTCGAAGGCGACGTGGTGCACCCCCTCCCCGTGGCGGTCGAGGTGGTCCTGCCACGTGCTGGGCCCGCCGATCGGCTCGATGATCTCCAGCTTGACCGTCCCGAGATCGAAAAACGCCAGCTTCGCCCGCCCCTGCGTCGGCTCGCCGCGATAGCGCGCGTGCGTCCGGTTCTGCGGGGCGGTCTCGCGCGGAACGGGCGGCGTCACGCCCAGCACATCGGCCCAGGCGCGCGACGTCGCCTCGACGTCGCGCACCACCAGCGCAACCTGCGTCACCACGCTGAGGATTGGCACGTTCTCGCCCATGTGCGCCTCCGCGGTCGCCGTCAGCGACCACCTGCCGCGGCGGCGCCGACCGCCGCAAACAGCGGCTCATCCAGCGTCCGTCGCGGCCCGGTCGTCGGCTCGGCGGCGTGAACCCTGATTCGCCCCAGACGCGCCGTCTTGCGCAGCGTCTCCAGTTGCTCCCACACCTGCCCGGCCGTGTACGTGTCCGTCACGCCGGCGTTGGCGAGGCGCCAGTTGAGCATCTGCGTGAAGCTTTCCAGCAGGTGCGCATGCTCGTAAAGCAGATCGGTCGTCACGCCGGCCTCGACGTACATCCACTGAAGCTCCCGCACGCACGCCGGCGGCCAGTGCGAACCGGCCCGTCGCATCGCGGTCGCAAGCGGCGTCACTCCCTTCAGTCGCCGCCGGGCCCCGCCAACGTACTCGCCGCTGATCTCCGTTCCGGCGCAGCGCCTGCCAAGGCGTTTGGCGGCCGCCGGGGTCGTTCCCGAACCCGTAAACGGGTCGAACACCACGTCGCCGACGTTGCTGGATGCCCGGATGATCCGCGCGAGGACCGATTCGGGCATCTGGCAGGGGTGGAACTGCACGCGCTCGTCGAACGACCCGCAGACCCGCGGGAACTCCCGCCAACTATCGTCGGGAATTTTGCCCTTCCGACTGGCGCGACGGTCGTGGTACTCGCGCTGGCGGTCCGAGAACACCCGCACGGCCTCGTCGTTGAAGGTGAACTCCACCGGGTCGCGCACCCAATAGAACAGGTGTGCGTGGGACCGGGCGAACTTGCGCTTCGTATTCTGCCCGAACGTGTAATGCCAGATCACCCAGTTCCGCAGGTGCAGGCCCAGCGAGTCGCCGATCATCTTGACCTCGGCGGCGTACTCGTCGCCGATGGCCACCCACATCGAACCCGTCGGTTTGAGGGCCTTCTCCACGCACGCCCGCATCCACCGCTCGGTCCAGGCGTGGTACTCGTCGTAGGCCTTGCGGTCCTCGTACACGTCGTACTTGTAGCCGATATTGAACGGCGGGTCGGCGAAGATCAGGTCGGCGAACGGTTCGTCAACCGCCTCCAGCAGCTTGATGCAGTCGCCCTGCGTGATGTCGTCGATCTCGATGCTCATCGTCGTTCTGTTTGCGCCCGTTCCGTGGGCGGGCGTATCGCTTCCTCGCCTTTGCTCCAGGCCGCTTCAGTCCTCCGCAGGCCGCGTCGCGGCGCCCCGCTCGACGAAGACGAACCCCCCGGCGACCCCGTCAGCCACCCGCTTCGCCGCCTCGACGTCGTCCGTGCGGGCCATGACCGTCAGCGAGTAGCCGCGCCGCGCCGCCCCCTCGCCGACTAGCGCGACGCGGTGGACGACGGTCGCGTTGCCCGCGGCGCCTTCCGACGCCGTCCCGTCCGCCACTTGCAGCACGCGCTGCTTCGCCGCGCGCCCGTCCAGCTCGGTCGCTTCCGACGATACCGTCGCCATCTCGACGCCGTAAAGCCGCTCCGCACGACGAGCGGCCAGATCGAAGAAGGAATCGGCCGTCTCGTCCGCCCGCCCCCGCGCGACCGTCACGCTCGCCCGCCGCGCGGGCATGCCGCCGGCGAGGTAATCCGTCTGCGCCAGCACCGCCCCCCCGTACCGCCGTGCCACGTACCACCCCAGGGGCACCTCGAGGCGGTATCCGAGCTCGAGGTCCGTTACCGCCGCGCCGCAGGACCGCACCGGAAGCGTCGTCGGCGAACGCAACTCGCTCATCCGGAGCGACTTGAGAAGCGGACGGAAGACGGACACCAGCGCGCTGCGGTTGTCGGCGAGCGTCTCGACCGACAGCACGTAGCACACGTCCGGCGCGTCGGGCAACTCGCGCAGCCACAGCCCGCGCATCGCCACCGTCGCCTCGCCCCGGGCCACGTAGGACAGCACCTCCAGCACGCCCGGACGTCCCGCGATGCGCGCCTCGGCCCGCGTCAGTCGTTGCACGTCGCGAAAGTCGATATTCTCGCGCAGCTCGGCGAGCATCCGGTCCGCGCACGCCGCAGTCGTAACGGCCTCGGGGGTCCACACGGCCGAGAGCGAAATACCCACCGGCGAGGCGTACTCGCTGTCCGGCGCGGCCCGCAGCAGCCCCGACGCCTCCTCCGGCGCCACCGTCGCGTATCCCGGCGGCAGCGTCAGCGACACGCCGGCGTGGGGCAGGTCGACGCGCACACCCGGCGCATCATCCGTCGCGGTGTGCGAGGCGTCCTCGCCCACCGCGGACGCCGCAAGGCCCGCCAGGCCCGCCAGTACCGCATAGGCGATTCGTCCCTGGGCGTTTTGCATGGCAGTTCCTTCACACGCAGGTCGCATTGTAGCACCCCGCCGCCGACGCGGCGACCTCAATGCCGCACCCCGAACAGCGTCACCAGCACCGCGTAATACACCACGTACACGCACAGCAGCGGAATCCCCTGCCAGCGGTGGAATCGTCTGCCGCTCTTGAAGATGTACGCGCCCATCAGCACCAGGGCGAGCATCATCACCGGCAGGTGAAGGTAGATGAACGTGTCCGGCACGGCCAGGCCGGCCGGCGTCACGGCGGCCGAGACGCCGATGACGAACAATACGTTCAGGATGTCGGCGCCGATGACGTTTCCGATCAGCAGTTCGGGGTGACCCTTGATAATCGATGCGACGGCCGTCGCCAGCTCCGGAAGCGACGTGCCCAGCGCGACCACCGTCACGGCCAGCACGTCCTGCGGCACGCCGTACCGCAGCGACAGCTCGGTCACCGAACTGATCAGCACGTCGGCGCCGAAGACGACCAGCCCCAATCCGGCGACCACCGCCAGCAGGTTCCACACCGCCGCCCGGACCCTGTGCGCCGGCGAGACCTGCACCATCGCCTTATCCGGGAGGATCGACGGATGCTGCCGCGCCCAGCGCACCGACAGGTACATGTACGCCGCCAGCAGCGTCACGAACACGAAGCCCATCCATTGGGGCACCTGCGCCGCCTTCGGATCCCACCCGGCTACCGCCTGGCCGAAAATGACCATCGTCAGCATCGCCCCGACCGACAGGTACAGCACGCCGTGGCGGCGCAGCACGGAGCGATCCAACGGAAGACGGACCAGCAGGCATCCCACGCCGAACACCAGCGCCGTGTCGCAGATGATCGACCCCACCCCGTTGCCCAGCGACAACCCCGGGTCCCCCCGCAGTGCGGCGCTGACCGATACCGCCGCCTCCGG
>JBMCUM010000128.1:0-5931 GCA_048622595.1 Planctomycetota bacterium
CCCGTCACGAAGTGCGCCACGCCGTCGTTCTCGAAGACCACCTCCGTGTCGCACATGTCGTACCCGCGGACCGGGCGCGGGCGCAGCGAGGGCAGCTTCTGGCTCCAGGCGGTGGCGCGGACGGCGACCGGTTGCAGCGGGACGACCTGCATGAACGAGTCGGCCATGTGGACGCCCAGAAACGAGATCGGCGAGTTCGCCTCGGCGAAGTCGTCGGTGGCGAAGAATCGCGGCTCGTGGTTCGGGTCGGCGACGAGGAGGCGGTCGATCATGTGCCAGTCGGCGTACTGGAATTCGCCGTAGGCGCCGGCGGCGTACCGCCGCGCCGCGGTGAGGATGCGCGGATCGTGGCGCTTGTGGAAGTCCACGCCGATGAGGCGCTGGTTGCGCAGCGCCGCGGCGCGCATGCGGTGGGCGGCGCCGATGCTGTCGGCCAGCGGCTTGGGCAGCAGCACGTCCAGCCCCCGGTCCAGCGCGGCGACCGTCGGCGCCTCGTGCAGGGAGTCCGGCGTGTTGACGCCCACGGCGTCCAGGTCGCAGGCGTCCAGCATCCGCTCGTAGTCCGCGAACCGGTTCGAAGGGGCGATGCCGTGCGCCTCGCAGAAGGCGGCGCGGGTCGGGGCGTCGGGCTCGGCGACGGCCTCGACGGAGATCAACTCCGAGTACGCGCTGGAGAAGTACAGGTGCTGGTAGATCTCGCGGACCACCGAGCCGACGCCGATGACGCCGAGTCGCAGTTTTTCCATGGGATCGCTCTTTGCGGGCTTCGTCCGGGCGGCGCAGGACGCCCCCGGCGCGGCGCGTTGTGCGCGGCGAGGCCTACCACGCCATCGGCGGGGCGCCTTCGACACGCGGCTGGTTGACGAACGGGCGGTCCGCCCGGTCGGCGGAAAGCTCGTCGATCGCCGCGGTGTCCTCTTCGGGCAGCTCGCGGTCGGCGATGTCGAGCATCAGGCGGTAGTGCTCGGGCTTGCTTCCGCCCATGATGGCCGTGGTCACGCCCGGCCTGGCGAGGACCCACAGCATCGCCAGTTGCGGCAGCGATAGGTCATTCCGTTCGGCGATCGGTCCGAGCCGGTCGATGATGTCGAACACGCGCGGATCCTTCAGCGCCTCGGCGACCAGCGGGTTCTGGGTTCCGCGCGACCCTGCCGGCGGCGGCTCGTCGCGCTTGTACTTACCCGTCAGCAGCCCCTCGCACAGCGGGCTGTACATCATCGTCGCCAGGCCGAAACGCCGGACGAACGGGAGCGTCTCCCGCTCGAGCGGGCGGTCGAGGATGTTGTAGCGGCACTGCATGGAGACGATCGGCTCGCCGCCGCGCCGCCCGGCGGCCGCCAGCATGTACGCCGCCTGCCACGCGTAGTGGTTGCACACGCCGACGTGGCGGACCTTGCCAGCGTCAACCAGGCGGTCGAGCGTCGCCAGCGTTTCTGCCAGCGGGGTCTGCGGGTCCGGGTGATGCAGTTGGTACAGGTCCACGTAGTCGGTCCGCAGGAGGCGCAGACTCCGCTCGAGCGAGGTGATGATGTTGTTGCGGCTGTTGCGCTGCGTGCGCCCGTCGTAGGCGCGGCGGGAATACACCTTCGTGGCGAGGTACACCTTGTCGCGTTTGCCGGCGAGGATGCGGCCGAGATAGTCCTCGCTGCTGTCGCGGCGGCCGTAGCTCTCGGCGGTGTCGATGAAGTTCACGCCGCGGTCCAGCGCTTCGTCGACGATGCGCGCCGACTCGTCGTAGCTCACCCTGCCGCCAAAGGTCATCCCACCGAGCACCAGGCGGGAGACCACCATACCGGTCGGACCGAAATTCGTGTATTGCATGGGTTGTCACCGTGTCGAAAGTCGTGTGGCGCGACCGCCGGGCCGGGGCGACCCGCGCATCCGTCGCGGACCGAACCTACCGCCCGGGGCGCAGAATGCAAGCCGCGGCGCGGTTTCCGCGGGTCGCGGGCGCCGCTGCGGGGCGGATTGGCGCTTGGTCGGACCCGCGCGGGGCGGTATCATCGCCGCCATCGACCTGCCCCGCATCGCCGGACCTCGCCGCCCGCGGCAACGGCGGCGGGCCGACCGGCGCCCGAAAGCCGAGAGGACGGACCTTCCATGGCGAACGCCAAACCCCCGAACATCGTCATCTTCTTCACGGACCAGCAGCGATGGGACAGCAGCGGCCTACACGGTTGCCCGTTGGATCTGACGCCGAACTTCGACCGCTTCGCGGCCGGGGGGACGCACCTGAGTCAGTGTATCACGCCCCAGCCGGTGTGCGGGCCGGCGCGGGCGTGCCTCCAGACCGGCCGCTACGCCACCGAGCACGGCGCCTGGAGCAACGCCCATCCGCTGGACCCGTCCAGCACGACGCTGGCGACGCTGCTGGGCGACGCGGGGTACCACACGGGGTACTTCGGCAAGTGGCATCTCAACGGGACCGGGCGGGGACGCGACCAGGCGGTCTGCGCCGACCGGCGGTTGGGGTATCAGACTTGGCTGGGCGCGAACGTGCTGGAGTTCTGCTCCCAGCCGTATCGCTGCACGCTCTACAACGAGCGAGACGAGCAGGTCACGCTGCCGGGGTACCGGGTCGACGCGGTGACGGACGCGGCGATCCGCTACATCGCCGAGCGCGCCGAGGCCCACGAGCCGTTCCTGGCGTTCATCTCCATCCTCGAACCGCACCATCAGAACGAGTTGTTCGATTACGTCCCGCCGCACGGGTATCGCAGTCGCTACGCCGGGCGGTGGCTGCCGCCGGACCTCCAGGGGCTTTCCGGAAACGCCGCGCGCCACGCCGGCGGATACTTCGGGTGCATCAAGCGGTGCGACGAGGCCTTCGGGCGCGTCCTCGATGCGCTGGAGAGCTTGAACCTGCGCGACACGACGAACGTGGTGTACACGTCGGATCACGGTTGCCACTTCGGAACCCGCCACGGCATCGACAAGCGCTCCCCGCACGAGAGCTCCGTCCGCGTGCTGGGCGCGCTGGGCGGGGCGGACTTCGACGGGCGGGGACGGGTCGACCGGCCCGTCTCGCTGGTGGACATCGCCCCGACGTTGTTGCGGACCGCCGGCGTCGCCGCACCGGACGACATGCGAGGCCGGGCACTTCAGGACCTGCTCGACCTGCCCGCCGCCCGGCGCGGCGACACCGACGCGCTGGTGCAGTTCGGCGACGCCAACTATTGCCCGGCCGGACGCGCGCTGCGGACGCGGCGCTGGAAGTACGCAGTGGCGTGCGAGTCGGATACCATGGGCGACGACGGGACGGCGACGAGCTACCGCGAGGCGTGCCTCTACGACCTGGAGCACGACCCGTACGAGTTGTGCAATCTCGTTGCGGACAAGACGTGGGCGTCGACGCGGGAGGCGCTGCGCGACCGCCTGCTGGAGCGCATGAGCGAGATCGGCGAGCCCGCCTGCGAGATCCTCCCCCCGCAGAGCGAAGCCCGGCCCGCCGGCTCGCGGTATTGATCGCGGAGTCGCGAAACTCGCGATCCTGCGGCGGGTTGCATAGCGACGGGCGCCCGTCCGGCCGCACTCACACGACGGCGGACTCAACCCGGTCGCCCCGGCGAGCGGCTGAGGACGCCGAGACCCCGCCCACACCGGCTGAGGAGCTACCGACCATGCCAAGACGGCAACTGATTACGGCTGCAACGTTGTGGACCCTGCTGATCGTCTCACCCCTGACCGCTGACGACGGGGGCGAGCCGACGAGCTGGCCGACCGGCAGCGCCGACGGGCGCGCCGCCGTCTCGACCGATGCCTACTACCGCTGGATGCTGGGCAACCTCGACGCGATCGAGAAGGACATCCCGCGGATCCGCGCCGCGGCTGAGGCGGCCGCCGAGAAGTACGTCACGGGCGATTGGGAGCTTGCCGCCGCGGGCGACTACGGCGTTCTGGCCGAGGCGTGCGGTCGCAGCGGGGGGATCATGGCGCTGCGGTGGGGGTACCCGGGGCGCTATCGCAAGAAGGGCAAACGATACGTGATCCTGTTCGCCCTGCGCGAGGACCACTACGACGAGTATGTCGCCGACGCGAAGGAATCGTTGTCCGGCGACCACGCCTTCGTCGTGGTCATGGGCCCCAAGGCGCTGGTTGAGCGGGCCCGCGCCGACGGGATGCCGATGGACGCTTCGTTCGTGGTGCACTCGGCCGAAACGGAGGGCCTGTTCAAGGGCCCGGAGGGCAAGTGGCTGGTTCCGACGACGCCGACGGCGAACATGGCCGCTTTGTGGGTGTGGACGGCGGAGTTCGTCTCGGCGTGCACGCGGCGCGGCAAGATGCCGGTGATGCACCAGAGCTACGCGGTCGAGGGGGCCAGGCAGCGAGCCGAGAAGCGCAAGAACCAGCGGTTCGAGGGCGAGGCGCCGGAGCCCATCCCGGCCGGAAAGCTGGCCAAGCAGTATCTCGACAAGCTGCGGGGGGAGCTGGAGACGTTCTACACCAACGAGAAGGACAAGTTGCGGCGTGCGGCGGACATCGCGTGGAAGGCCCGCAAGGGCGGGGGCAAGCTCTACGTCTTCGCGCACGGGCATTCCATCATCATGCAACAGGTGGACTACCCGCACAGCCCCGGGTACCTCAAGCAGCTCAACAGCAACTGGTTCAAGCAGCACCACAGGATCGAGCTGACCGACGGCGACTTCGTCTTCTGCCTCGGGTACAGCAGTCGCTTTCACGGCGGACCGTTCAAGGGGTGGGACGACAAGGCGCGCAAGGCCGGCGCCACGCTGGTCTGGTCGCTGACCGACTACGACGAGGAGCAGGTCGAGGCGATCCGCGAGCTCGACGAACTGTTCATCAACCAGCACTGGGACTTCGGCGACGCCGTCGTCGAGGTGCCCGGATACGAGATGGACATCTGCCCGACCAGCGGGCACATCGCCCAGGCGGTGCTGCGGCTGTTCAGCACGGCCTTGCTGGCGCGCGACCTGGAGCAGCCGACCGGCGGCGAAGGCGCGGGCGAGGACGGGGCGCCGCGGGCAGGTGAGTCCGAGGCGACCGAAGGACACGACGGGGATGGAACCGGCGTGGTGCACTCCAGCAGCGTCTACCGCAAGGTGGACGACCGGCAGCTCGCCATGCACGCCTTCGTGCCCGTCGGCGACGCGCCGAAGGGCGGCCGCGCCGCCATCGTCCTGCTGCACGGCGGGGGCTGGCGCGCGGGCAAGCCGGATGTGCTCTTCCCGCACGCCCGCTATCTGGCCGCGCGCGGCATGGCCGCGTTCGTCCCGGAGTATCGCCTCGCCGAAGAGGGCACGGGGGAGCAGGTGGCCGAGGCGGCGAGCGACTGTCGGGCAGCGCTGGGCTGGGTCCGCGCCCGCGCGGGGCAACTGGACGTGGACGCCGAGCGGATCGCCGTGGCGGGCGACTCGGCGGGCGGTCACCTGGCGGCGGTCGCGGCGCTGAAAGATTCGCTGGGTCCCGAGGGCGTCGACGCCGAGCACCTCGCCCCGCCGGCGGCGGTGATCCTGCTCGGGGCGATCTGCCGGACCACCGAAGGCAGGTGGAAGCTCGACGACGCCTGGGCCCGCAAGCTCTCGCCGGTGGACCTGGCGGCGGGGCAGGGCGGCGAGACGGCACCGCCGACGCTCATCCTGCACGGCGCCGACGACGAGGTCGTCCCTGTCGCCCAGGCCCGCGCGCTGTACGCCGCGCTGCGAAAGGCCGGGCGGACGGTGCGGCTTCGCGTCATGCCCGGCGCCGGGCATGCCATGGCGCTTCCGGGCTACGGCACGCCGCGGCAGGTCGCCGCCGCGATGGAACACGTTGACCGCTTCCTGGAGGGGCTGGGGTTCGTCACCGGTCCGCCGGACCCGGTCGCGATGCGCAACGCTCTCAGCGAGCAGGCCCGGGGCGCCCACATCGGAAGCGCCGGACACTACCTGACCGGCGGGACGCTGGTGCACCTGCTGAACCCGGACGGGCGGG
>JBMCUM010000129.1:0-5913 GCA_048622595.1 Planctomycetota bacterium
GCGTCGTTCAGCGCCTTGGCCGCGGCGAACTGCACCGCGCGCAGCGAGCCGTTGTCGACGTTCTCCTTGACCGTGTTCAGCGCCGCCACGGCCGACGGATTGCCCGCCACGAACCCCGCCCGCCATCCGGTCATGTTGAACGCCTTCGACAGCGAGAACAGCTCCACGGCCGTGTCCTCGGCGCCGTCGACCTGGAGGATGCTCGGCGCCTCGTAGCCGTCGTAGGTGTTGGTGATGTAGGCAGCGTCGTGCGCGATCAGGATGCCGTTGTCCCGCCCGAACTGTACCGCGCGCTGGAGGAATTCCATCGGCACCGCGGCGGTGGTGGGGTTGTTGGGATAGTTCAGCCACAGGATCTTCGCGTTGCGGCGGACCTCGTCGCCGATGGCGTCGAAGTCGACCAGGAAGTCGTTCTCCGCCCGCAGCGGTACGTAGCAGGTGGACCCGCCGGCGAAGACGTGCCCGATGTTGTAGGTCGGGTAGCCCGGCTGGGGGGCGATCCCGACGTCGCCCGGGCTCATCAGCCCGAGGCACATCTTGACGATGGCGTCTTTCGAGCCCATCGTCGTCACCAGTCCGTCGTCGGGGACGTCCACGTCGAATCGGCGCCTGTAGAAGTCCCTGGCGGCCTGGGGAAACGCCGCCACCGGCCGGTCGCATCCGTAGCGATGGCGGTCCGGGTCCGCCTCGTCGTCGACGGCGCGCCGGAGCTCGGCGACCACCGGCGCCGGGGCGGGCTGGTCCGGGTCGCCGATGTCGGCGCGGATGACCTCGATGCCGCGCTCGCGCGCCGCGGCCATCTTGCGACGCAGGTCGGCGAACAGGTATGCCGGAAGCTTGTCCAGACGATCCGATTGACCGAAGTCCATAACAGTCCCTTTCCGTGGTTCTCGCGGGGGCGACATTCTAGCAGGTGCGGTCTCGGCCGCAACGCCTCGCCCCATCCCCGCGTCACGAACATCGCAAATGGCTCTGGCCGGATGCGCGGTTTACTCGCTCGCCGGCATCGGCTATACTGAGGCTTGTTGGCGCCGGCGGTTCGCCGCTGCCCGGCGAGGCGGGCTGGGTGCTTCGGGATCGGCCCGGCGACCTCCGCCCATGTCGGGGCCGTGGCTCCCGCAGACGAGGAAGCCATGAACGACAATTTTACCCGCAGACTTGCCCCCGCCTTTCGCGGCCGGGGGTTCACGCTGATCGAGCTTCTGGTGGTCATCGCGATCATCGCGCTGCTCGTGGCGATCCTGATGCCCTCGCTGGACCGAGCCAAGGACCTCGCCCAGCGCACCGCGTGCCAGATGAATGAGCACCACTTCGGTACGGCCTGCGTGACGTGGGCGTCCGACAACGACGGGCGCCTGCCCCACACCGGACAGTTCGCCTGGTATCCCTCGATGACCTACGTGATGTACCAGCATCCGGGCTGGGGCGGTGAGGACCACGGCGACGAGGCGGTCAGCCTGGGTCTGCTGCTGGAGGACGAGCTGATCGGAACCCTCCGCAACGACGAGATGGTCATCTGCCCCACACGCGAGTACCGTGAGCCGGCGACCTGGTACTCCCCCCGCCTTGGGCACAAGGTTCGCCTGCGCAGCACCTACCAGAAGGCCGAGTTCCCCAAGGACGGGGCCCACGGGCAATACTCGGGCCGACCGCTCGACAAGCTGAAGCCGCAGTGGCCCATCTACGCCGACCGGTTCAACGTCGGCCGGCAGGTGCTGGATTCCCACGCCGATGGCGTCAACGTTCTGTGGGCGGACTGGTCCGTCAGCTTCGTGAGCGCCGAGGCGGTCAATGCCCTGCTGCCCCCGGAGGTGCGCGACCTGGACGATCCGGCGCGGCGGAGCTTCTGGCCGCACCAGGAGATGCGCGGCCTGTGGGACGCGATCGAGCAGGCCCGCTGAGCGGAGGGCGGTTTGCGCCGTCGTGCGGCACGAGCGGTCCCGTTGACCTGTACCAAGGAGTCCCCGACATGAGAACGAGGCGGTCGAGTGACGCCGCCTTTCGCGGCCGGGGGTTCACGCTGATTGAGCTTCTGGTGGTCATCGCGATCATCGCGCTGCTCGTGGCGATCCTGATGCCCTCGCTGGACCGAGCCAAGGACCTCGCCCAGCGCACCGCGTGCCAGATGAATGAGCACCACTTCGGTACGGCCTGCGTGACGTGGGCGTCCGACAACGACGGGCGCCTGCCCCACACCGGACAGTTCGCCTGGTACCCCTCGATGACCTACGTGATGTACCAGGACACCAAGTGGGGCAAGAACGGTCACGACGACGAGGCGGTCAGCTTGGGCCTCCTGCTGGAGGACGAGCTGATCGGAAGCTTCCGCAACGACGAGATGGTCATCTGCCCCACGCGCGAGTACCACGAGCCGGCGACCTGGTACTCCGACCGTCTCGGGCACAAGGTTCGCCTGCGCAGCGCCTACCAGAAGGCCGAGTTCCCCAAGGACGGGGCTCACGGGAAATACTCGGGCCGACCGCTCGACAAGCTGAAGCCCGAGTGGCCCATCTACGCCGACCAGTTCGCGGTCGGCGGGCACGTGCACAAGTCTCACGGCGACGGGGTGAACGTCCTGTGGGCGGACTGGTCCGTCAGCTTCGTGAGCGCTGACGCCGTCAACCAGCACCTGCCCGCCGACGCGCGGGACTTGGACGACCCGACGCGGCGGAGCCACTGGCCTTACCAGTGGGAGATGCGCGACCTGTGGGACGCGATCGAGCAGGCCCGCTGAGCGGAGCCCCCCCGGCGCCAATGGTCGAGTACCGAGTCATCAGTATCGGCGCGCTGTCGCGCAACCGCCTGTGGGGCGAGACGACGCCGGTACGCACGGCGCACGCGACGACGACGCTCATCCGCGACGGGGACCGGGCGATCCTGGTGGACCCGTCGCTTCCCGCTGCGGCCCTGGAGGCGCGGTTCAACGAGCGGACCGGCGGGCGCCTCGGCGACGTGACGGACGTGTTCTGCACCACGTTGCGGCCGGTCCATCGCCGGGCGCTGGAGGCGATGGGCGCGGCGCGCTGGTGGGCGCACGAGACCGAACTGGAGACCTACCGTCACCACCTGGAGGGACTGGCCGACTCGGCCGGGCGGTTGAGCCCGTCGCAGGCGCGAGACGTGGAGGCCGACCTGGAGCTGCTTCAGAAGTTTGACGCCGTCCCGGAGAAGCTCACCGAGCATGTGCAGTTGTTTCCGCTTGCCGGGGCGTCGCCCGGCTCGGCGGGGCTGCTGCTGGCCAATCCCACCGTCACGGTCGTCGTCGCCGGCGACGCCGCCCTGACGGCCGGACACCTCCTCGCCGGTCAGGCCTGGGCCGGCTCCGCCGACACGGAAGCGGCGCTGGGATCGCTGCGTGACGTCGTCGAGGTCGCCGACGTGGTGGTCTGCGGGCACGACAACCTGACGCTGCTGCAGCGCCAGTGGCTTTGACCGCGGCGCGGCGGTACAATCGGCCCGGCTTCGATGGACGAGGACGGCCCACAATCAGACGATCCGCTCCCGGGGGCATGTGTGCGCCGTGACGGAGGGGCGCGCCCATGACCGCCTTTCTGGCCTCCCATGCGTGGCAGATGCTGCTGCTGGGCGTCCTGGCCGCCGGCTCGGGCTTCTTCAGCGGGACCGAGACCGCCATGTTCAACCTGACGCGCAGGCAGGTCCATCGCCTGCGCCGCGAGCGTCGCGCCGGGGCGGTGGTCGCGGCGCTGCTGGCCCGGCCTCGCTCGCTGCTGTACACCCTCCTGCTGGGCAACATGCTGGTCAACGTCGCCTACGCCGGCGTCTCGGCGACCCTGATCTTCGCGCTGAAGGACGCGGGCGTGTCCGCCTGGGCCGTCGCCGCCGCGCCCGTGGTGCTCGTGATGGGCCTGATCCTGATTGGGGAGGTGACCCCGAAGATGCTGGCCGCGGCGAGCAGCGAGAGCTGGTCGCTGGCGATGTGCCTTCCGCTGGCGGTGGTCCGGCGGGTGCTGGCGCCGGTGGTGTGGGTGTTGGAGGGGCTGTTCGTGACGCCGTTGGTCAAGATCGTCGCGCCGCGCCCGACGGCGCGGACGAACATCGGCCCGGGCGAGCTTGCGGCGGTGCTGGACCTGTCGGCCAAGCGGGGCATCGTCGACCGGGACGTGACGGCGATGCTCCAGGAGATCGTCGAGCTGACCGACCTGCGGGTGGCGGACATCCTGGTTCCGCGGGTGGACATGGTCGCCTTCGACGTCGACGGTGAGCGGGACGAGCTGCTCGGGCTGCTGCGGCGGACGCACCTGCGCCGCGTGCCCGTCTACGCCGGCGGGCCCGACCACATCATCGGCACGATCCACGCCCGCGACGTGCTGCTGCGCCCCGACGAGCCGCTGCGCCGGCTCGTCGGGGAGGTGGCGTTCGTCCCGGAATCGGCCACCGTCGAGAGTCTCCTGCGCCAGCTCCGCAGGCGCGGGGCGCAGATGGCGATCGCGGTGGACGAGTACGGCGGTACGGCCGGGCTGGTCACCATGGAGGACGCCCTCGAGGAGATCGTCGGCGACATTCCCGACCCCCAGGACCGCCTGCGGGGCCCGGCCGTGACGGAGCTGGGCCCGCGCCAGTACGTCATCGACGCGGACCTGGGGATCCACGAGTGGGTGGACGCGTTCGGGATCGACCTGCACGGTCATCGCATCAACACGGTGGGGGGGTTCGTCACGTCGTTGCTGGGGCGGATTCCCCGCACGGGCGATACCGTGACCTATCGCAACCTCCGGTTCACCGTCGACTCGATGCGCGGACGACGGGTCGGGAAGCTTCGCGTGGAACTGACGGACCCGGCGCCATGACCGCTGCGCTTCCGGAATGGACGAGCTGGCTGATCTGGCCGACGCTGATGGTCGCGGCCATGTGCTTCGACGCGCTGTTCAGCGGGCTGGAGACCGGCGTGTACGTGATGAACAAGCTCCGCCTGGAGCTGCACGCCGACAGCGGGCACGAACAGGCGAGGCGGGTTCAGCGCCTGCTGTCCGACACGCCCAACGTTCTGGCCGTGCTGCTGGTCGGCGTCAACGTCGCGCGATACGTCGATACGTTCTGCATCACGGCGATGTTCATCCTGGCCGGGTACGGACGCAACGCCGAGTGGATGACCCTCGCCGTGGCCACGCCCACGCTGTTCGTGCTGACCGAGAGCGTGCCCAAGGTCGTCTTCCAGCGACGCGGGGCGCCGGCGGTGTATCGCTTCGCCGGGCTGCTCCGCGCCGGCGACGTGCTGTTGAAGCTCACGGGCGTGTCCTGGCTGATCCGAGGCGTGGGGCGACTGCTGGTCGCCGCCACCGGCGGGCGGCGGTCCGGCGGTGAGATGCTTGCCCCGTCCGGGCTGTCGGCGCTGGTCGCCGAGGGGCGGGCGGCCGGGGCGTTGACGCCGTTCCAGTCGGTGATGGCCGACCGGATCGCGCACATCAACGAGGTGACGCTGGAGGACGTGATGGTTCCCATGTCGCGGGTGGTTTCGGCCCCGGTGGACGTGACGCGGGAGCAGCTTCTGGCGTTGATCGCCGAGCACGATTACTCGCGCATCCCGCTGATCGGCGAGCGGGGTCAGGTCGCGGGCATCTGCGATGTGTACGAGACGCTGATCGCCGCGGACGAGTCGCCCCCGCGGCAGAGGGCGGCGGCGCCGCTGTTGATTCCGGCCGATACGGTCGTCACCGAGGTCCTGTGGCGAATGCAGCGGACCCGCGCCCACCAGGCGGTGGTGGTCCGCGACGAGCGCCACGTCGGCATCGTCACCATCAAGGACCTGGTCGAGGAGATCGTCGGGGAATTGCAGGCGTGGTGAGGCGCGTTCGGACTGCGGGTCCGGATTGCGGCGGTCGGAATTCAAAGTCCGCTGATCTAATACTGCAACGCAAGTTTAGCTCAAGAATCATCAGGCTGCATGCCGACGTC
>JBMCUM010000130.1:0-5884 GCA_048622595.1 Planctomycetota bacterium
GCGAGATCACGACGAACTACCTGAACCTGCTGATCACGCAGCTTCAGAACCAGAATCCGATGGATCCGCTGGACAACAACGAGATGGCGTCGCAGTTGGCGCAGCTATCCCAGCTCGAGCAGATCGAGAACATGAACCGCACGTTCAGCGACGTGCTGGCCTCGACGCAGCAGGACCAGGCCGCGGCGCTGATCGGAAAACGCGTGAGCTTCTTCCCGCCGGAGGCCACCGAGGCGGTGACGGGACGCGTCGACGGCGTGGACCTCTCGGACGGCGGGGTCAAGCTGCGGACCGGCGCATCGACGGTTCGCGTGGATGAGATCGTAAGCATCGAGGACTGACGCTCCGCGGCGGACGCCGGCGGACGCGGACGTCCGCGCGGCGCCGAACGCGGCGCATTCGACACGACGGTTTGCGAGGATAGACCATGAGCAATGCACTGTTAGCGGGCGTCTCGGGGCTTCGGGCGAATCAGCAGACGATCGATGTGGCGGGCAACAACCTCGCCAACGTCAACACGCACGCCTACAAGGCCAGCCGGATCACCTTCGCCGACTTGATCAGCGAGACGACGCAGGCGGCGTCCCAGCCGACGACGAACGTCGGCGGGACCAACCCGGCGCAGGTCGGAAGCGGCGTGCAGGTCGCCAGCATCGACCGCGACATGTCCGAAGGCGGGCTGGTCAACACCGGTCAGCCGCTGGACATGGCGATCGAGGGGGCGGGCTACTTCGTGCTGCACGACGGGGCGCAGGAGGTGTTCACGCGCGTGGGCAGCTTCGCCGTGGACTCGGAATTCTACCTGGTCGACCCCAGCACCGGCTACCGCGTGCAGCGCGGCGGGTCCGAGGGCGTCGCCGAGGGCTTCCAGGAGCCCACCAGCGACGCGATCCGCGTTCCGTACGACGTGGCCCTTCCGGCCAAGACGACCGAAAACATCGTCTACAACGGCAACCTCTCGGCCGACCAGGCCACGCCCACGACCCACACCATCACCAGCGGGACGCAGTACACCGTCGACGGCGCCGGCGCGGCCGGCGATACGCTCATCAAGGACCTCGACCAGGTCGCCGTCACCGACGCCGGCGGGACCATCGTCGGCGGGACGCTGACGATCGCGGGCACGGACCGCGACGGAGCGGACGTGTCCAGCACGGTAACCGTGGTGGACGCTGCCGCCGGCGCCGGGGAGGTTTACAGCATGCAGGACCTGCTCGACCACGTCAGCTCGCTGTACGACGGGTCGACGGCGTCGCTGGTCAACGGGCAGATCCAGCTCGTCGACGACAGCGCCGGGTACAGCCAGGCCGACATCAACATGTCGTTCGCCGGCGGGACGGACGCGACGCTGGAGCTTCCCGATCACTGGCAGATCGACACGGCCGGCGGGCAGGAGGTCAAGAACACCAACGTGGAGGTCTTCGACTCCCAGGGCAACAGCCACATCCTCTCGGCCGCGTTCGTCAAGAGCGACACCGCCAACCAGTGGGACATGGTGCTGACGACGATCACCGGGGAGGTGGAGCTGGTGGACCGGCGGATCAAGGGGATCACGTTTCTGTCCGACGGTGCGTTCGGCGGACTGGCCGAGGCGACGCCCCCCGAGGCGCAGAACTTCAAGATGAAGTTCGCCCACGACCCGGACAGCGAGGCCGTGATCAACGTGGACCTTGGCACGGTGGGCCAGTACGACGGGCTGAGCCAGTTCGGCGGCGCCTCGACGGTCTCTCCGTCGGGGCAGGACGGGTACGCCAGCGGCACGCTGTCCAGCGTGTCCGTCACGCGCGAGGGGGTGCTGGTGGGCGTGTTTACCAACGGGGCGCGCCGGGACCTGGCGGCGATCAAGGTCGCCACGTTCCAGAACCCCGCGGGACTGCTGGCGATCGGCGACAACTACTACGAACCGTCGGCCAACTCCGGCGAGCCGGTGCCCACCAAGGCGCTGTCGGGCGGGGCGGGCGCCATTCACGGCGGCGCGCTGGAGGGCTCGAACGTGGACATGGCCAACGAGTTCGTCAACCTGATCCAGGCCCAGAACGCCTTCCAGGCCAACGCGCGAACCATCACCACCAGCAACGAGATGCTCCGCGAGCTGACGAACCTGATCCGCTGAGCACCACAGTACATGAGCGTCGCAGCGATGACAACCTGCCCGACGGGGCTCCTGGCGGCTCTGGACGCGGCCGAGCGGCTCGACGCCGCCAGGGACCTGTCCCAGGGAACAACCGACTGGCTGTGGGTCGCCCTGTGGGCGGCGCTGGGGCTGCTCGCCGGCGCATCGCTCGCGATGCTGCTCTACAGCCGCCGCGCCGCCGCAGGCCGCAACGCCCGCGCCCTGGCGCGACAGGCGACGCGGCTCGGACTGAGCGACGAAGAGACGCGGACCGTCCGCCGCATTGCCCGCGCGGCCAAACTCGCCGACCCGGTCGCGATGCTGACCAGCCGGGACGCCCTCACCCGCGCCGTGGCGCGCTATCTCGACAGCCGGGCGTACGCCGAGCTGCCCGCCGACCAGCAGGAGCGCGTCCTCGCGCACATCGAATCCCTCTGCGAGAAGCTGCCCATCGACGCCGGGCACCGCCCGACGGGATCGACCGGGCAGGAACACGCCGACCCCCTGACCGCCGGCGGGCACGTTTCCGTGGTCCATCGCGGCCGAGCGGGCGGCTGCGAGGGTACCATCCGCGCCGTGAGCGAACGGGAGCTGGTAATCGAATCGGACGCTGCGAACGAGGATGCGGTCGGACCCGGGGAGAGCTGGCTGGTTCGCTACCCCGCGGGGGGGACGATATGGGAGTTCGAGTCGACGGTGCTTCGGCGGGAGCGCAACCGGTTCGTGTTGAACCGCCCGGAGACGTTCCGCTACATCAACCGGCGGCGGTTCCCGCGCGTCCCGACCGACAAACCCGCGCAGCTCGCCGACGTCAGCCACCTCGCATCCATCGAATCCGCCGACGCGCCGCAGTTCGTGCCCGGAAACCTCGTCGAGATCGCCGGACCCGGGTTGCTGCTTACGACCGACCTGCAGGCCCGCGTCGGGCAGAACCTCCTGACGGTCGTGCATCTGGACGCCGAGCGGAAGAGCCGCGCGGTCGGAAGCGTGCGGCGGGTGCTCCCCCACAGCAGCGGGCGGACCCTGCTGGCGGTCGAGCTGACCGGCCTGGACGACGAGCAGCTCGCCGCGCTGGCCCGCGCGACCAACGCGGCCGCACGCGACGCCGCCCAGCCCGCCGCGAGCACCACGACATGACGATCCCCGTGACGACGACAACCGGTCTGGAATCGCTGACGCGACAGTACCGCACGGCGACGGAGAACCTCGCCAACGCGGCCACGCCGGGGTTCAAGCGCCGGCTGACGACCTTCCACGCCGACGACGCAGCCCAACAGCGCGGCGCCGTGTCCGGCGAAACGGCCGTGGACTTCACCCAGGGCCGGCTCGTGCGCACCGGTCGAGCCCTTGACATGGCGATCCAGGGCGACGGCTTCTTCGTCGTCGAGACGCCCGAAGCGCCGGGCGGGCGACTGTTCACCCGCAACGGCGTCTTCCGCGCCAACCAGCGCCGCCAGCTCGTCGACGGCGCGGGGCGCCTGGTGGCGGGAACCGGCGGGCCCATCGTCCTTCCGGACTCCGTGGCGACCTCGCAGATCGCCGTGTCGCGCGACGGGCAGGTCACGGCCGGCGGACAGGCGATCGGGCAGCTTCGCCTTGTGCGGTTCGAGGATCGGTCGGTTCTGACAGCCGCCGGCGCCGCGTGCTTCACCGCGCCGGAGGCGGTCCGCGCCGAGCCCGCTCCGGACGCGACCGTGCACGGGGGTTTCCAGGAAAGCTCGAATGTCTCGACGGTGCGGGAACTGACGGACCTGATCCGGGTGACGCGCCTCTACGAGGCGAACATGAAGACCATCAGCAAGGAGGATGAGCGGATGGGTCAGATCCTCCAGGTGGCGATGGCCTAGACAAGCGCCGGGCACGACGCCCGGGCGGGAGCAGGACGCATGCTACGAGCATTTTCGACCGCGGCGACGGGCATGGAAGCCCAGCAGACGGTGGTGGACGTGATCGCCAATAACCTGGCGAACATCAACACGTCCGGATACAAGCGCGCGCAGGTGGACTTCCAGGACCTGATGTACCTCAAGCTGGCCGAGCCCGGGCGCGAGACCGCCGCCGGGGTGGTCGCGCCCAGCGGCTTCGAGATGGGCACGGGGGTCTCGCCGGCGTCCACGCTCCGCGTGTTCAGCCAGGGCGAGATGGTCAACACCCAGCGGAAGCTGGACGTGGCCGTCGAGGGCGACGGGTTCTTCCAGGTCACCATGCCCAACGGCGCGACGCGCTACACCCGCGACGGATCGCTGCGGGTCGACGCCAACGGGAACCTCGTGACCTCCTCGGGGTACCTGCTCGAACCGGCGATCAGCATCCCAACCGACGCCCGCTCGATCAGCATCGGAAAGGACGGGACGGTCTCCGTACTGGCCGGGGCGTCGCAGACGCCCAGCGTGGTCGGGACCTTGACGCTGGCGCGGTTCGCCAACGCGGCCGGGCTCAGCAGCGAGGGCGAGAACCTCCTCGCCGAGACCCCCGCCAGCGGCTCGCCCACCACCGGAACCGCCGGAACCAGCGGGCTGGGCACCATCCGACAGGGCTTCCTGGAGAAGGCCAACGTGCAGATGGTCACGGAGCTGGTCAACCTGATCACCGCCCAGCGCGCCTACGAGATCAACTCCCGCGCCATCCGCGCCGGCGACGAGATGCTCACCACCGCCAACCGACTGATCTCCTGATACCGAGGATCGCCATGATGCGCATCACGGCATTGCGACTCGTCATCGCGACGGCGGCGCTGCTTGGCGGCGCCGCGACCGAGGCGCCGGGCGACGAGACCGCCCCGCCGCTGGTCGTCTACTGTCCGCCCCGGATGACGGTCTCCGGAACGCAGTTGACGCTGGAGCACGTCGCCGTGCTCAGCAGCGAGGACGCGGACCTGTACGTCCGCGCCTCCCGCGTGGCCATGGGGCGAGGCCCGTGGCAGGGCGAGACGATGACCATCGACCGGCGGACGATTTTGTCGCGCCTGTCGGCCTGCGGCATCCGACCCGAGCGTGTCGTCTTCCGCGGCGCCGAGCAGACGCGCGTCGGACGCGGCGACCGCCTGATCGGCGCTGAGCAGATGCTCGCCGCGGCCCACCGCGCCCTGCCCCCCGGTCGCGCGGCCGACGGAGCGACGTGGCGCGTCGGCGGGCATCCGAAACCGATCGCCGTGCCCGCAGACGCCGAGGTGCAACTGAAGGCCGAGCTGTCCGCCGACCGCGCCGCGGGACGCGCGGAGGTCACCGTCTCGGCCGTGCGGGACGACGAAACGCTCGACGCCCGGCAGGTGAGGTTCACGGCGCGGTACCGGGTGCGGTGCTTGGTCGCGGGGACCGACCTGCCGGCCGGGAGCGTCCTGACCCCTGCCAATACCGAGATCCGGACCGTGGAGAAGACGTCGCCGCAGGAGCCCGGCTGGCAGCCGCCTTACGGACACAAGCTCACCCGTAGCGTCGAGGGGGGGACGGTCATCCGCCCGGCGCTGCTGGCGCGGGCGCGGCTGGAGGTCGCCGTCAAGCGCAACGACCCGGTGATGATGAAGATCACCGGCGAGGGGTTTGTGATTTCCGCCGTTGCGCTGGCGCTGGAGGACGGGCGTCCGGGCGAGTTCATCAGGGTCCGCAACGTGGATTCGCGACGGGTCGTCACGGCCAAGGTGGCCTTCGACGGGACGGTCGAACCGGTAGTGGAGAAGTAATCATGCGCAGCTTCACGTGCATCGCGGCGGTTGCGGCGGTCGCCCTGTCGGCGGGGGCGGCGCAGGCGGGGTCGATCCTGTCCCTTATACAC
>JBMCUM010000131.1:0-5855 GCA_048622595.1 Planctomycetota bacterium
CGTCAAAGTGCCCATGAATGGCCTACGAAATCACACTTTGCAAAAGTCCAGTACTGACTCACAATGGCACGCAGCGCCGATCGGCGCGAGGAGCCCCTCATGATCGTCGCCGACATGCTGACCCCGCAGCGCATCAAGATTCCCCTGCGCGGCGGGACGAAGACCGAGGTCATCACCGAACTGGTGGACACGCTGGCCGCCAACGGGGACATCTCCGACGCGGCCGGCATCCGCCGGGCAGTGCTCCAGCGCGAGCGGACGGCAAGCACGTGCATCGGTCATGGCTTGGCGCTTCCCCACGCCAAGACCGACCGGACCGACCGATCGCTGCTGGCGCTGGGGCGGACCGTCGAGCCGGTGGAGTTCGGCGACGGGCACAGCCGCCCCGTGACCCTGGTCGTGCTGCTGATCGGTCCGCCCGAGGACGCCAGTCGCCAGATTCAACTGCTCGCGCATCTCAGTCGCCTGATGAGCATCGACCGCCTCCGTCGCCAGCTTAACCGGGCCATGACCCCACGAGAGGTGATCGACGTAATCGCCAGCCAGGAGGGCACCGCGACCTGAGCGTCGCGCTCGCCGGGGCTCAGGCGCGCGCCTTGACCAGGAGGGTTTTGGCCTCGCCGACGAGGTAGAACGAGCCGGTCACGCAGATCAGGTCTTCGTGGCTGACGGCGCTGTCGGCGGTGCGCATGGCGTCTTCGAGGGTTTCGACGACCTGGGCGACGCGCCCGCAGATCTCGTCGTAGGTCCGCGCCAGCTCCTCGGGCTCCGCGGCCCGCGCGTTGCCCGCGGCGCGGGTGAAGATCACCTTGTCGGCGCCGGTGGCAAGTTCGCGCATCATCCCCTTGACGTCCTTGTCGCCGGCGCAACCGAAGATCAGCACCATTGAGTCATAGGGGATGTGCTGCGCGACGGCCCGCATCAGCGCCCGGACGGAGGCGGCATTGTGGGCGCCGTCGACGAGCACCCGCGGGTCGGCGTTGATCAGCTCCATCCGACCGGGAAGGGTCACCCCCGCAAGGCCCTTGATCGCCTTGGCGTCGTCGATCTCCATGCCCTGACGCTTGAGCTGGTCCAGCATCGCAAGCGCCAGGCCGCAGTTCAGCGCCTGGTGCTCGCCCAACGCCGGTACGGGCAGGTGCTCGAACTGGCTGTATTCCGTGGTCAGGCAGATGCGCGCGTGACAACCCGACCGGCGCGACGATTCCACCCGGTAGCTGAAGTCGATCTCCTCGCCGGTGAACAGCAGTTGCGTTTCGGCCTGCTTGGCCGCACGCTTGAGCACTCGCCGCGCCTCGGGGATCTGGGTGACGCTGACGGCCGGAACGTCGGCCTTGAAGATGCCGGCCTTCTCGCCGGCGATCTCCGCGATCGTCTGGCCGAGCTGGTGCGTATGGTCCAGCGAGATGCTCGTCAACCCGCACACCGTCGGCGTCAGCACGTTCGTGCTGTCCAGGCGCCCGCCGAGACCGGTCTCCACCACGGCCATATCGACCTGCTCGTCGGCGAAGTGACGGAACGCCAGTGCCGTCAGAATCTCGAAGAACGTCGGCGCGTCGGCGCCCATCTTCTCGATGTGCGTCTGCACGCCGGCGATCAGCCGGGTCATCGCCGCCTGGGTGATCATCTGCCCGTTGATGGTGATCCGCTCGCGCAGCTCACAGATGTGCGGGGATGTATACAACCCCACACGGTACCCGCAGGCGGTGAGCATCCGGGCGAGCATGGTCGCCGTGGAGCCCTTCCCCTTGGTCCCGGCGATGTGGACGGCCCGGATCTTCCGGTGGGGGTTGCCCATGCGCGCGAGCAGGTCGTTCATCCGGTCGAGACTGAACGTGTCGCGATTATACCGGACCCGCAGCATCTGCTCGTAGTCCGTGTGCGCCGACAGCCAGGTGATCGCGGCGTCATAGGTGCGAACCGGGCGTTTCCGACCGCTGACTTTTCGGGTCGCCTTGCGGCCGCTCGTGTTTGGGATTGCAGTGGCCATAATGCGCCGAATCCTAGCATGGGCGCCATGCGGGTGTCAAGGGCATTATGCCCTCGTTCTCAATAATCGCGTCGCAAAGGCCGAATCGGACTGCGAGAACGCCCCGTCGGGCATGTCTGCCAACAAATAACGCGCCTTAAAATCGAAAAACTTGAAATGCGCCAAAACCCCTGATTCAATACCAGGCGCGGGCGCACGCCGCGGCCGCACCGCCTTCTGCGATGAAAGGGATGCAGTGATGGCATACTACCTCGGCATCGACGTGGGCACGTCGGGGACCAAGGCCCTGATCATGGACGCCAAGGCGAAGGTTCTGGCCACCGCCACCGGGGAGCACGCGATCAGCACCCCCAGACCCGGCTGGAGCGAGCAGGACCCCGACAACTGGTGGCGGGCGACCGTTCAGGCGAGCCGCGCTGTGATCCGGAAGGCCGGAATCGACGGCAAGCAGGTCGCCGGCATCGGCCTGTCGGGACAGATGCACGGGCTGGTCATCACGGACGAGGGGGGCAGGCCCCTGCGGGACAGCATCATCTGGAACGACCAGCGTACCGCCTCCCAGGCCGAGCACATCGAACGAACGGTCGGCGGGGCGAAGAAGCTCATTTCGCTGGTGGGCAACCCGGCGATGACGTCCTACACGCTGACCAAGCTGCTGTGGGTCCGCGACAACGAGCCGCGGACGTACGATCGGATCCGCCACATGCTGCTGCCGAAGGACTACATCCGCCTGCGCCTGACGGGCGAGTACGTCGGCGAGGTGGCGGACATGTCCGGGACGCTGATGCTCAATCAGAAGACGCGCGACTGGTCGAAGCCGATCCTGTCGAAGTTCGAGATCGACCGCGACATTCTGCCTCCCGTCGTCGAGTCGCACGAGGTCACCGGCGGGGTCACCGCCGAGGCGGCGCGGAAGCTGGGCATCTCCGTCGGAACGCCCGTCGTCGGCGGCGGGGGCGACCAGCAGTCCGGCGCGATCGGCAACGGCGTCGTCCGGGCGGGGCTCGCCAGCGCCACCATGGGCACCAGCGGCGTGGTCTTCGTCCACTCGCGCCAGTACCGCACCGACCCGCAGGGGCGGATCAACACCTACTGCGCGTCGGTCGACGGGGAGTATTGCATGTTCGGGTGCATGCTCTCGACCGGCGGGAGCTTCCAGTGGTACCGCAACGTGCTGGGACAGAACGAGATCGCCGAAGCCGAGAAAAAGGGCGTCGACCCCTACGAGCTGCTGACCGCCCAAGCCGAACAGGCCCCGCCCGGCTGCGAGGGGCTGTTCTGGCTTCCTTATCTGACCGGCGAGCGGACCCCGCACGCGGACCCGTACGCGCGGGCATGCTGGATCGGCATCCACTCGCGGACCACGCGCAACGAGCTGGTCCGCTCGGTGATGGAAGGCGCGACGTTCGCGATGAATGACGCGGTGCAGCTTCTGAAGGACCTGGGTCTGCGCCTGCGGGAAATCCGCCTGTCCGGCGGCGGGGCCCGCAGCGCCTTCTGGCGACAGATGCAGGCGGACATCTACGGGCAGAAATGCACGACCATCAACGCCGAGGAGGGACCGGCCTACGGGGTGGCGCTGCTGGCCGCGGCGGGGACCGGCGCGTTCGCCAACGTCCGCGAGGCGTGCAAAGCGGGCATCGAGGTGACGCGCACCATCAAGGCCGACCCCAAGGCCCGCGCCCGCTACCGCAAGCTCTACGAGCAGTACCGGCGGCTGTACCCGGCGTTGAAGGACCAGTTCCCGCGGCTGCACGAGCTCAGTGAGTGAACATGACGGATGGCGAAGCCCGAATGGTTTCGTCATTCGTCATTGCCCGCGGCGCGCAGCGCGTCCAGCAGGTCCTGCTTGGCGATCCCCCCGGGCAGGTAGATCGGATCGCCTGCCGGGGGGAACACCGCCGTCAGCGGCGGCGCGCCGCCGATGCGCTCCAGCAGATCGGACGCCGGGGCCCCGCGATTCGTCACGTCGCCGACGAGATACACCACGTCGTCCGAGGCAAGGCGGGCCTTGACCTCCGCATCCTGGTAGACGCGGCGGTCCACCACGGCGCATTCGAGACACCAGTCGGCCGTGAACTTCACCACCACCGCCTTGCCCGCGTCCCGCGCCGCGGCGATGCGTCCTGCCGTGGCCGCGCCGCCGTCGTCGCCGGAGCCCGCTTGCCTCGTCGGTTGGACCGTCGTGCTCGACGCATCCTGCGCAGGCGGCGCGAGCATCCAGTACCCGGCGGCGACCAGCACGCCCGCGACGGCGAGGCGAACGCCCCACTTCCGCAATGCAGGCCCGTCGGGACGCACCCACCGCCCGGCAATCCACAGCCCGATCGCCAGAAGCGCCGCGTAGACGCTGACCCACAAACCGTAACCCCGCGGCACGGTGCGTAGCGTCCACAGCAGCCACAACGCCAGAGGCAGGAGGATGAAGCCCATCGACTGCTTGAGGATCTCCATCCACCTGCCCGGGCGCGGCAGTTTGTCGAGGAGCTTGGGAAACGCCGTCAGCAGCGCGTGCGGCGCGGCCATGCCCACGCCCATCAGCAGGATCGCCACCGTCCCCAGCCACAGCGCCTGCCCCTGCGCCCAGCCGAGAATGCCGATCACGAACGCCGCGCTGCACGGCGTGGCGAGAATCGCCATCATCAGCCCCATCCCGGTCGCGCCGGCGTGGCCTCGGCGCTGAGCGGATCCCTCGGCCGAGGCGATCCCGGACGGGACGATGATGTCGAACGCCCCGAGCAGGTTCGCCGCCAGGGCGACCACCAGCAGACCCAGTCCGGCGCGGACCAGCGGAAACTGCCAGTGCTCCGACCAATTCAGCGCCCGCCCGGCCGCCAGCTTCAACACGCCGTTAGCGACGGCCACGCCCACGAAAAACAGCACGATCCCCGCGGCGAACGCCAGCCCGAGCGTGACGAACCGCCGGCGCCGCTGGCCGGCCAGATTCACCAGCGTGTAGATCCGCAGGGGAATGATCGGAAGCACGCAGGGCATGACGTTGAGGATCAGCCCGGCCAGCACGGCCCCTGCCAGCGCCACGCCCAGGGCGTAGTCCGGGGGGGCGACCTTGGGCAACGGGCCCAGCGCCGCGGCATTTTCCTCGGCCGGTTCCGCGCCGTCGTCCGGCTCGTCCGCTGCTGCCGGCGCCTCGCCGCCGACCGGTCGGGCCGTCGCGAGCCCGCCGACGATGCGCGGGTCGTCCGCCCAGTCCGGGTTGGCCGAGACCGTCTCGGCGACTTCGACCTCCGCCTCGGGCGTCACGGCGTGCGGGCCGCGCAGCAGAATGCACACCTCTTTGCACACCTGCCCGCCCATGGTGACGCGGACGGTCCGCGGGCCGGACTCGGCGTCCGGCGGGACGGTCAGCGGGACGTAGAGCACGGCGCGGTCCTTGTAGACCTGCGTCCCGTCGCCGTAGGGCTCATCCGGAGGCCACAGGGCGCGGTGGACCTGGAGCCCGTCGGCCGATACGGATATCTCGGCCGGTTGGGGCGTGACGCCCTGGGCGTCACCGGGCGTGGGGCTGTAATAGCCCCACCCGTCGGCGATCTGCAGGCCGACCGCCACGTGGAATCGCTGCCCGGGCACGATGCGCACGTACTCGGGCACGAGGCGAGCGGTCATCCGCACCGTCCCCCCCGCGTCGCCGAGCGGGCCGTCCAGCGGGGCGTCCCACTGGCCCCTCGCATGGGCGAAGGCGGTCAGCACCACCACCGCCGCCAGAATTGTCCAAGTTCGCATGTCGATCCTTCCGGTACGCTCCCGCCGGGCGTGTGTTTCATTCTACGCCCCCTCCGCGGTAGACTCTAGACTGACGGGGAGGGAACCGGCGATTATGCCGGTTCCCTCCCCGTCAGTCTAGAGT
>JBMCUM010000132.1:0-5817 GCA_048622595.1 Planctomycetota bacterium
CCGTCGGCGAAGACGATGTCGTTTCCCTCGGTGCGGATGTCGCAGTTGACCGAGTAGAGCTTCGCCGCGTCGGGCGCGTGCCGCAGCAGCACCAGACGCAGGTCCTGCCCGCGAATGCGCATGGTCGCCTCGTCGCTCACGCCGACGATCTCGACCTGGGCGATCCACCGCCCCGTCCCGCGTCGGGTGACGCGGACCGCACGCACGCCGCCCAGGCGACGGGCCTGGTCCGGCCAGCGGCTCAGCAGCGCCTCGTGCACCTGGTTGCGGGGTACGGACACGTCGCCCCAGCGATACCGCGGGCAGGCGGCGCAGTGCTCGTCGTGCTGCCCGCCGCGAAGGGGCTCGATGTCCGCCGCATCGCGGATCGCCGTCGCCGCGTTTACCCGCCCCCCGCAGCAGGACGAATACTGGGCCATGAACACCCGCTCGCTTCCCGGCGCCCCGACGGTCAGAACCAGCCCGTGCGTCTGGCGCACCGCCTGCCAGGAGCGGTCCGTCTCGGCGTCCGCCCCGCCGTAGACCTGCGCGCCCTGTCCGGCGCCGAGGTCGTAGTCGGCTGCTGGCGGGGCGGTGATGGCGTGGTACAGCGCGAAGGTCCGCGCCGCGACGGCCTGGGCGCGGTAGGCCTCGAGCTGCCAGTGCGGGTACAGCTCCCGCGGAAGCACGCCGGCGAGGTAGCTTTCCATGTCTACGTGGTTGACGGCCAGCAGGCGGTCCGTCCCGCGCGGCACGAGGCGCAGCCGCCCGCGGTAGCCCGTCCCGTCCAGGCGGACCCGGGCGCCGTGGCGGGGGCGCAGCTCGACGTGCGGGCCCCGCACGGCGATCGGACCGAGATGCCACGTTTCCCCCTGGCGCGTGACGGGCGTCGGGTCCAGCGCGGCGTCCGACTGCGCCACGCGACGGTCGCCGGCGAACACGTCGCACGCCCCGGTGGTCTCCAGCTCGACGCGACGGGTCGGCGCCGCCGTGAGGCGCACCCGAACGACGGGCACGTCCTCGAGGCGCAGCGGGTGATGGGCAAGGACGGGCGCAGGTTCCGGGGCGGGAACCCCGGGCTGGCAGCTCGTCAGCGACACGGCGGTGACGAGTCCGCCCAGACCCACCGCCGCCCCGGCGGTCAGCAGGGCGCGGCGCGGCGAGCGGAGGTATGCGACGATGCGGTTGAGCACGGTTCGTGCCCGCTCAGGCGCTTTCGCGGAGCGACAGCCCATGCTCGGCGAGGCGCTCGCGGACCTCGTTGAGACTCGTCTGCCCGAAGTTCTGACAGGCCAGCAGCTCCGCCTCGGTCTTCTGCGTCAGGTCCCCGAGGGTCGCCACCTCCAGCGACTCCAGCGCCCGCTGGGCGCGGATGGAGAAATTCATGTCCTCGATGGACGTGCCGAGGATGCCCGCGTCCTTGAGCGGGATCTCCGGCTGGTCGTGACGCTCCAGCTCGCCGTACTCGCTGTCCTCCTCCAGCGCCTGACCGAGGTGGAGTCCCTTGGCCGCCAGCATGTCCTTGATCTCCTTCAGCGACGTCTCGCCGAAGTTCTTGTAGCCCAGCAGCTCGGACTCCGTGGTGCGGATCAGGTCGCCGAGCGTGTGGATATTCATCTTCTTGAGGCAGTTTCGGGCGCGGACGGACAGCTCGAAATCCGTGACCGGGATGTCCAGCACGGCGTTGCGCCGCGCGAGGCGCCGCGCCTGGTCCTCGTCGTAGTACATTGTCCGCGCCGCGGTCACGTCCCGCAGGAACAGCTTGGCACGGAGGTGGTTCGGGTTGGCGTCCAGGACGGCGCGGACGGCGCGCTCGGCGTCGTCGTATCGTCCGGCGTCCTCGTGAAGCACCGCCAGGTTCATCAGCGCGTTGGCGTGCACCGGCGGACGCGAGAGGCACTCGTTGTACAGCTCGACCGCGTCGTCCTCGTGCCCGTACAGGTCGCACACGTACGCCAGGCGGAACGTTGCGGCGTCGTGCGACGGGTCCAGCTCGCGGGCGCGGACGTACGCCTCGCCCGCTCGCTCGGGATCGCCGCCGAGCTCGCGGACGAGCCCGCGCACGTAGTGCCACTCCGCCGAGTTCTCGCATGAGTCGCCCAGGGCGGAGACTTCCCTCTCGGCCAAGTCCAGGTCCCCCGCCAGCGCCAGCAGCTCGGCGCGGGCGAGGTCCATTTGCTCGGGCGGTTCCCACCCGCGGCTCTTGGCGCGGTCGATCTCCTCCAGCGCCTCGTCGTAGCGTCCCAGGTGCTTATAGCACAGCGCCTGGGTGTAGCGGCGGTCCTTGTTGTCCGTGGCGTCGGTCAGCACGTCCAGCGCGTCGCGGAAGCGGGACAGGGCGTACCGCACCAGCCCCAGCTTCAGCGCCTCGGCGCCGGTCAGCGACTCGCCCCGGGCGTCGCCGAGGTCCGAGGCGATCTTCCGCAGACGCGACGGCGCGTCCAGCGTGGCGTACAGAAGCTCCAGCAGCCGCCGGCAGTCCTCGAACGTCCACGTGTCCTGCGCGACGAGCGCATCCAGTTGGTCCTTGACGGTCTGATCCATGGCGTGTTGCTCCCGCATCTCGCCGGACGGGGTCGAAGAAGCCCGGCAGCCGGCAGCGGCTTGGCCGCTCGGCGATGAATCCGCTATTATACGCGCACCCGTCACGACTTCAACGGCCCCCGCCCAGGCGATGAGCGCGAACGCCAACAACCCGGTGCACCTGATCGTCAACCCCCGCAGCGGGTACGGCAGCGGGCAGTATCTTCTGGGCGACTTCCATGCCGCGGCCCGCCGCGCCGGGCTGGAGCTGATCGAGCACACCACCCGGGAACCCGGCGACGCCGCCCGACACGCCCGCGCCGTCGCGCCCGAGGCCGCAAGCGTCGTCGTCTGGGGCGGCGACGGGACCGCCAACGAAGTCGCCAGCGGGCTGTTGGGCACGGACGTGCCCATGCTCGCCTGCCCGGTGGGCACGGAGAACCTTCTGGCCAAGGAGCTGGGCATGCCCGCCGATCCCCGGCAGCTCGTGGACGTGCTCTGCGCGGGCGCGGTCGTCGCGTGCGACGTGGGCGTGGTCAACGACCGCGTGTTCCTGCTGCTGATCGGGGTGGGGTTCGACGGGGAGGTAGTCCGGCGTTTGTCGGCCAAGCGGGGCGGGCACATCTCCCACCTGAGTTATTTCTGGCCGGTCTGGCGGACGTTCTGGGAGCACAACTTCCCGCGCCTGCGGATCGACGCCGACGGGCAGCGGATCTTCGACGACTCCGGGCTGGCGTTCGTGGGCAACATCTCCCGCTACGCCGTGGGGCTGCGCATCTGCCGCGACGCGGCGATCGACGACGGGCTGCTGGACCTGGTCGTCTTCTCCTGCCGGGAGCAGACCGGGTTGATGCTCCACGCCGCCTGGACCCTGCTGCGCCGCCACCCGCTGAAGGGAAACGTCATCTACCGGCGCGTCCGCGCGGCGCGGATCGAGGCGGATCGCCCGGTGCCCTCGCAGGTCGACGGCGACGTCGGCCCGTCCACCCCGCTGGGCGTCTCGCTGGCGCCGGGGCGCGTGCGACTGATCGTCCCGCCCGACCGCACCTCCGGGGCGTACCACACTGTCGGCCGGATCAAGGAAACGCAACGATGAACCCCCAGTCCGATACGTCCAGCGGCGCCCAGCCGCCGACCTGCACCGTCGGTTCCGTCGTCGTCGGCGGGGGGACCCCGGCGCTGATCGCCGGTCCCTGCGTCGCCGAAAGCGCCGCGCTGTGCCTCCGCGTGGCCCGCGCGATGCGCGACCTGTGCGCCGCGCTGGAGATGCCCTACGTCTTCAAAGCCAGCTACGACAAGGCCAACCGCACCCGCGCCGACAGCTACCGGGGTCCGGGACTGACCACGGGGCTGGACTGGCTGGCGCAGGTCCGCGACGAGGTCGGCGTGCCCGTGCTGTCCGACGTGCACACCCCGGGCGAGGTCGCCCCTGCCGCCGAAGTCCTCGACTGCCTCCAGATCCCCGCCTTCCTCTGCCGGCAGACGGACCTGCTGCTCGAGGCCGGACGCAGCGGAAAACCCGTGAACATCAAGAAGGGGCAGTTCATGGCCCCGTGGGACATGGGCGCGGCGGTGGAGAAGGTCCGCCATGGCCGGCAGGGGTCTGGCGCGGGTGCGGGCCCGGACGGGGCACAGGTGATGCTGACCGAGCGGGGGACGTTCTTCGGATACAACCGCTTGGTCACCGACTTCCGCTCGCTGGCGCAGATGCGCCGGTTCGCGCCGGTGGTCTTCGACGCGACGCACTCGGTGCAGGAGCCCAGCGGGCTGGGCACCGCCTCCGGGGGGCGGCGGGAGTTCGCCCCGGTCCTGGCGCGTGCGGCGATGGCCGTCGGCGCCGATGCGTTGTTCGTCGAGACCCATCCCGACCCGGACAGCGCCAAGTCGGACGCGGCCAGCATGGTCCCGCTCGACGGGATGGAGCAGATGCTGCGGCGTTGCCTGGCGGTCGCGCGGGCGGCGAGCCCGTAACCGGCGTCGGGACTGTCCCGTCCGCGGCGGGTTTGCCGATGCAGACAAGGCCGAACCGGCGCCTCGGCGCCGCACGGCGGCCGAGGCGCGGTCGCGCCGCGCCGGGCGCGTCCGCCCGGGCGCCGCGACGGGCTGCGGAGGCGGGCCTTCTGGTATGATTGGGTTCGAGGTCGAGGCAACCTGCGGTAAGGCGCGCCTGGGTCGGCTGATCACGCCGCACGGCGCGGTCGCCACGCCGGCGTTCATGCCGGTGGGAACGGCGGGGTCGGTCAAGGGCATCACGCCGGATCAGCTCCGCACCTGCGGGGCGCAGATGCTGCTGGGCAACACGTACCACCTGATGCTCCGCCCGGGTGCCGAGACCGTCAGGCGCCTCGGCGGGCTGCACGCGATGATGGGCTGGTCGGGCCCGCTGCTGACCGACAGCGGGGGCTACCAGGTCTTCTCGCTGGCGCACCTGCGGCGGATCGACGACGAGGGGGTGGTGTTCCGCTCCCACGTCGACGGCGCGGAGGTCGCCCTGACGCCCGAGCGCGCGGTGGACATCCAGCGAGCCCTCGGCGCCGACGTCATCATGCAGCTTGACGAGTGCCCGCCCGCCGACGCGCCGCGCGACGCGGTCGCTGTCGCCGTCGCCCGCAGCGCCGCCTGGGCGCTCCGCTGCCGCGACGCGTGGGACGCCGCCGGCGACCAGGCGCTGTTCGGCATCCAGCAGGGCGGGGTGTTCGACGACCTCCGCGCCGACAGCGCACGCCGCCTCGTCGAGCTGGACCTGCCCGGGTACGCGATCGGCGGGCTGTCGGTCGGCGAAGGACACCACGCCATGACCCGCGTGCTCGATGCGACGGACGGGCAGTTCCCCGCCGACCGCCCGCGATACCTCATGGGCGTCGGCGAGCCCCGGGACATCCTCGCCGCCGTCGCCCGCGGCGTCGATATGTTCGACTGCGTCCTGCCCACGCGGAACGGGCGCAACGCCCAGGCGTTCACGCGCCGCGGGCGAATCCGCCTGCGCAACGCGCGATGGGCGCAGGACGCCGCGCCCATCGAGCCCGGCTGCGACTGCTACACCTGCCGCAACTTCTCGCGGGGGACGCTGCGTCACCTCTTCGCGGCCGGGGAGATGCTCGCGCCGACGCTGACGAGCATCCACAACCTCCGGTTCTTCGCGCGATTGATGGGCGCCATCCGGGAGGCGATCGTCGATGGGACGCTGGCCAACCGCGCGCCTGGGTGGGTCTCGCGGATGTACGCCGAGGCCCGGACGACGGGCTAAGCAGTGTGAAGTAAGTACTGGACTTTTGCAAAGTGTGATTTCGTAGGCCATTCATGGGCACTTTGACG
>JBMCUM010000133.1:0-5751 GCA_048622595.1 Planctomycetota bacterium
TCGGCGCGGATCGCGCCGGACAAGGTGGGCGTGACGCTGCTGCTCGACGCCGAGCGCTCCCCCGCGATCCCGCGCCAGGGCGACCGCGTCGACGTGCTCGTCCCGCTGATCCTTCCCGGCGAGGGAATGCGCTACTACCGCGCCCTGGAGGCCGTCCGCGTCCACAGCATCGGCGGCGAGGCCGCGCCGCCCGACCGCGGCCAGACCTACCGTCGCACCAGCGGTCCGCGGTCCTACAAGAAGATCGACGTCGAGCTGGACCCGTCGGTGGCGGTCAGGTGGCATAACCTGACCACGGAGCTCCCCCCGGACATCGGCGTGCGCCTGCTCGCCCGCAGCAGCCATCCGGACGCTCGGTACGACGAGCCCGGCGGGTTCACGGAGGAGTTTCGCGCCGCCCTCGAGCGCGCCGGAAAGCTGGACTGGATCGGCGAACGCCCGAGCGAGAGGTAATCGCGTGGAGATCTGGGTCTACAACCAGTACAACGACCAGCGCGACGTCGTCCAGGTCGGCGACGAGGAGATCTCCGTCGGCCGCGAGCAGGACAACGACGTGACGCTGCGCAGCCCGTTCGTCTCCCGTCGGCACGCCCGCATCTTCCGCGAGAACGGCAGCTATTTCGTCGAGTCGGTCGGCATGAACGAGACGCTCGTCGCCAATCGTCGCGTGGGGCGCCACCAGCGTCAGAAGATCGACTACGGCGACGAGATCCGCATCGGGGAGTACAGCTTGTACATGATGGCCCCGGCGACGCGGCGCGTGGGCGCGGCGCGGGGCCCGGCGACCCCGCGGCGGCGCGTCAACGACCTGGAGGAGGTCATCCACCGCGAGCTGCTGGAGCGGATGAATCTGCGGGTCACGGGCAAGGTCGGCTCGGCCGACGAGCAGTACGTCGGGCTTATCAAGCGCCAGCTCGCCGACATCATCTCCGAGCATGCCGACGACGTGGACGCGGAGATGGCCGCCCACCTGATCCGCGAATACCTGTGGCGCGGCGTGGTGACGGAGATCTCCCGCAGAGGGGCGGGCAAGCTGATGTACAGCTACGGGTTCGAGGACTCCGACGTGCTCGAGCCGCAGCACGAGGAGCGCATCACCCGCCTGGTCAGCGACATCGTCAGTTGCTTTCCCCTCCAGCTTCGCCCGCACACGCTGAAGGACGACGCCGCCGCCGTCGAGGACGGCTGGTCGGCGCAGATGAAGCGCATCATGCCCCAGCTCAGCCCGGAGCTGCGGGATTACGTCGTCCGGCGGATGATCTCCAAGGACATCGAGGACGTGGTGCTGGGGTACGGCCCGCTCCAGGACCTGCTGGAGATGCCGAACATCAACGAGATCATGGTCGTCGGGAAGGACAAGATTTACATCGAGAAGGACGGGGTGATCCAGAACACCGGGCGCAGCTTCTTCTCCGACGAGATCGTCCACAGCATCATCGAGCGGATCATCACTCCCATCGGGCGGCGCATCGACCGGTCCACCCCGCTGGTCGACGCCCGCCTGCCAGACGGATCGCGCGTCAACGCCATTATCACCCCCCTGAGCTTGTCCGGGCCCACGCTGACCATCCGCAAGTTCGCGCGCATCCCCTTCACCATCGACGATCTCATCGAGCGCGAAACGCTCACCGAGGCCGTCGCCGATTTCCTCCGCGCGTGCATCCTCGGAAGGCAGAACCTCATCATCTCCGGCGGGACCGGGTCCGGTAAGACGACCACGTTGAACGTCCTGGCCAACTTCATCCCGGGCCAGGAGCGGATCGTCACCATCGAGGACTCGGCCGAGCTGCAGCTCCCCCAGGAGCACCTGGCGTCGCTGGAGACCCGCCCGGCGAACATCGAGGGCAAGGGCGCCTACACGATCCGCGACCTGGTGCGCAACGCCCTGCGCATGAGGCCGGACCGGCTGCTCGTCGGCGAGGTCCGCGGACCCGAGGCGTTCGACATGCTCCAGGCGATGAACACCGGGCACGACGGCTCGCTGACCACGATTCACGCCAACAGCCCGGTCGACACGATGACGCGGCTGGAGATGATGGTCCTGATGGCGGTGGAGATGCCCATGCGGGCGATTCGCGAGCAGATCGTCTCGGCGCTGGACCTGATCGTGCAGATCTCCCGCGTCCCGGACGGGCGCCGGCGGGTGACGCACGTCAGCGAGATCACGGACATCGACCCGGAGACCGGGCGGGTGCTGACCGAAGACGTGTTCGTGCTGCGGAGCATCTACGGCCAGACCCGCAAGCAGGCGACCCTGCGGCACACCGGGTACATCCCCAGCTTCGCCGAGGAGCTCATCGAGCAGGGCGTCCTGGGCGTGGAGGCATTCACGTGACGGCCGCGGCGCAGGTGGATCTGGTAAGCGAGCACCTCGTGCCCACGCTGGCGATGTTCGCCGCGGCGGTCGGGGCGGTCTGGCTGGGCGCCCGGCCTCTGGTCGGCGTCGTCGCCGCCCAGGAGCGACACTTCGACCGGGTGCTTCGCCGGGCGCTGCTTCTGGACGTCAACCCGCGCACGGTGACGGTCCTGTGGCTGACGAGCGTGGCGGGGCTGGCGCTTCTGGGCTACCTGGCGTTCGGGCTGTTCGGGGTGGTCCTGCTCGGCGGAGTCGCCGCGCTGGGCCCGCGGTGGGTTCTGTGGTGGCTGCGCCGTCGGCGGATCGACAAGCTCGAGGACCAGCTCGTCGGGGGCATCCAGACGGTGGCGTCCGGCGTCCGCGCGGGGCTGAACCTCGTCCAGTCGATGGAGATGGTCTCCCGCGAGGGCCCCAGGCCCCTGCGCCAGGAGTTCGCCCACCTGCTGCGGGAGTACGAGTACGGCATGTCGCTGGACGACGCGATGCGCAACGCCGCCGACCGTATCGGCTCGCAGCACTATCGTCTGCTGTTTGCCGCCCTGCTGACCCACCGCCAGCGCGGCGGAAACCTGGGCGACACGCTGGACCGCATCTCGGCCAGCATCCGCGAGATCCAGCGCCTGGAGGGGCGGCTCAAGGCACTGACCGCCCAGGGGCGCGCCATCGCCCGCACCATCGGCGCCATGCCCCTGGTGGTCATGGGGCTGGTGTGGCTGATGATCGACCGTGAGGCGATCGAGATGCTGTTCACCGACAGCGTCGGGAAGCTCATGCTCGCGGGCATCATCCTGCTGACCGTTCTGGGATTCCTATGGATTCGCAAGATCATGGCGATCGACTTCTAGCGCGGCGCGTCAGCCGGCTGGTCGTCATCGTGGCGCTGCCGTTCTGGCTGGCCGCCGGCGTGCTGTCGGGGCTGCTGCTCGGCGACTGGGTCGACGGGCTGCTGACCGCCGCGATGGGCCTGTCGACGACGATGCTGGTGGTGGCGATCTTCTCGCAGAGCGGGCGGGTGCAGCTCTCGCCCCAGCGGGAGGTCGCCCTGGCGACGGGGCAGGAGGACCGGCGGACGGCGTTCGAGAGCCCCTACCTGCGCCCGTTCATGATGGTCCTGCTGGCGCTGACGCATCGACTGGCCATGCCGCGGGTCAAGGCGCGCCTGCGCCGCGCGCTGCAGGTCGAGGGCAATCCGCAGTACTACACGCCGGAGGAGTACCTGGCGGTGGCGCTGGCGACGGGACTGGCCACCGGCGGGCTGTTCGCGCTGATCGTCCTGCTGGTCTACTCCTACTTCAGCATCGTGCTCATCGCGTTCGGCGTGGCGGTGGGGATGGCGCTGACGCTGCTGCAGCTTCGCAGCCGGGCCAGGAAACGCCTGCGGGAGATCTCCAAGCGCGTCCCGTACTCGCTGGACCTGCTGGCGCTGGCGATGGGTGCCGGGGCGACGTTCACCGAGGCGATGGAGACGGTGGTCCACGAGGACCCCGACGACCCGTTCAACGCCGAGCTCAGCACGGTGCTCGCCGAGATGGAACTCGGCGCCACTCGGCGGCAGGCGCTGGACAATCTCACCCGTCGCGTCCCGCTGGACAGTCTCCAGAACATCGTCGCCAGCGTCATCCAGGCCGAGTCCCTAGGTACCCCCCTCAGCCAGGTGATGCACGATCAATCCACACTGCTCCGCGAGCAGCGGTCCGTGGCGGCGGAGAACAAGGCCGCCAGCGCCAGCGTGCGGATCCTGTTTCCCACGCTGCTGATCATGGGCGCGGTGGTGCTGACGGTCCTGGGCCCGATGGTCCTGAAGCTCATCCGCGGCGGGGGGCTATTCTGATGGCAGGTGCGGCGGCTCCCGAACTCGTCTTCCTCGCCGGTCCGCAGCGCGGCCAGCGCGCGGTGGTGATGGGCAACACGGCCGTGCTGGGTCGGGCCGAGGACGCCGACATTCGCGCGACCGAGCCGTCCGTCTCGCGCAGGCAGCTTCAGTTCACGCTCACCCCGGACGGGTGGATCGTGGAGAACCTCTCGGACCGGTCCATCCGGATCAACGGAAAGAAGTACAAGCGCAAAAAGAAGGTGCTGCTGGAGACGGGCGACCTGCTGGGCGTCGGGGCGTCGACCGAGATGCTCTACGTCGGACCGGGCGACGATCCGCAGGAAGCCCTGGGGCAGTACCGCCCCGAGATGCAGATGCCCCCGCCGACGGGCGAGGCGGCGGAGGGCGCCCCGTCCGCGCCCGCCGAGGCGGTCCAGCCCGCCCACGCCGCGCCCGCCCGCGAAGCCCCCGAGGGCGAAGGACCGGAGACGCAGCGCCTGGACCACGTGGACCAGGAACAGCGCAAGCGCAAGCGCCGACGGTACGCCATCATCTTCGGGGCGGACATCCTGCTGGTCCTGGCGCTGGTGCTGTGGCTGTCCACGGGCAGCGACGACTCGCCCGGCGAGACGGCAGACCGCCCCCGCGTGCTTACGAAGGTGCAGATCGAGGACATGCTCACGGCCCCGCGGCAGCGCGGCCGGGACCTCAGCAGGGCCGAGGACCGGATCGAGAGCGCGCGCAGGTACTACACGGACCGCTACTATCGTCCGTCGCACCTGTACCGGTGCGTGAAGGCGTATCGGGAGGCGCTGGCCTACAGCGGCCGGTCGAGCTTCGCGTCGTACAAGGACAGCGACAAGCTGCGGGATGCGGAGCGGGAGCTGGTCCGCCGCGTGTTCAAGAAGTACACGCAGGCGTGGCACCTGGAGCGCCAGCAGCGGTGGCGCGACGCGCGCGAGGCATTCGGGCAAGTGCTGCGTCTGGTCCCGGAGCGCGACCTGGACGACCCGGCGTATGCCTTCGTCCAGAACGTCAAGAAGCACCGCGCCTATGTCAACCGCCACATCAGCCGGGAAGACTGACCCGCTCGCCCCGACGCGGCACGCAAAGGGATCTCATGCATCACAGGACGTATCGATCGACGCTGGCCGTGGCGGCGGCGACGCCCCTGACGGCGGTGTTGCTGGCCGCTTTCTTCCTGCCCTGGGTGGGCCTGCAGGACGCCCGGTGGGGCCTGCGCCGACGTGTGGGCGTGGCCAGCGGGTTGGATCTGACGACCGGGCGCGTGCGCCTCATGCAGGAGGCCGCCGGGTCCGACACGGCGGCGGACCTGATCCGCCAGCGCCAGCAGGACATCGACGACACCGTCGCGGCGCGTCCGTGGTTTGCCCTGGGGGCGATCCTCCCGGCGGGTCTGCTGGCGGTCTGCATCGCGGCGCTGATCGGCAGGATCAGCCCCGCCGCCGCGGGGCGGGTGCTGGGCATGGTCGCGGTGGGGGGGCTGGCGCTGTCTGTGGCGGCGAGGAACACCGACTACGCCGGCGACCTGGTCGAAGACCTCGACGTGCGGTGGAACGAG
>JBMCUM010000134.1:0-5727 GCA_048622595.1 Planctomycetota bacterium
CTCGCTGAGCTCGTTGTCGCTCAGGCGCGACACGTCGCGACCGCCGAGGCGGTACCGCCCGGCGGAGGGCCGGTCCAGGCAGCCCAGCAGGTTCAGCAGCGTGCTCTTGCCCGAGCCGCTGGGGCCCATGACGGCGACGTACTCGCCCTCCCCGACCGACAGGCTCACCCCGCGCAGCGCGTCCACGCGGGTGCGACCGAGGTGGTAGCTCCTCCAGATGTCGGACAGGCCGATCAGGTCACTCACGGCCGGCGCCCCTTCGCCCCGGGGGCACGGAGGCGGCGTCCTGTTCGGTCTCGCCGCCTTCCGGGCGGACGCGCCGGACCACGGCCCCGGCCTGAAGCCCGCCGAGGATCTCGACATCCCTGCGGTTGCTCCGCCCGACGGTCACCGGCGTTTTGTCGATCCGCCCGTCGCGGAGGACGACGTAGCAGTACGTCCGGCCGTCTTCCTCGAAAACGGCGTCGACCGGCAGGATGAGGGCGTCGGTGATCCGGCCGAGGAAGATCTCGACGTCCGCGGTCATGTTGGGCTTGAGTCCTTCGACGTCGTCGTCGAGTTTCACGATGACCTCGAAGTGCTTGACGCCCGGATTCGTCCACCAGCTTCCCTGCTCGGCCATCGGCGCGACGCGCGCGACGCGGGCGTCGAAGACCTCGTTGGGCCTGGCGTCGAACCTCACGCTCGCGGTCAGGCCCGCGCGGACCTGCGAGATCACGGACTCGTAGACCTTCGTCTCGATCTGCAGCGTCATCATGTCCGGGATGATCATCAACTGCTGGCGCGGGTCGATCTTCTCGCCGACCTCGATCGTCACATCATCCGAGCTCCGCCGCTGGCGCCCTCCCGTCTCGTAGACGACGATGCCGTCCTCCTGCGCCTGGTAGTGCAGGTTCTCGTCGCGGTCGCGCAGCAGCTCCTGGTATTTGCGGTCCACGATGCGGAAGGCCATCTCCTTGGCCTGCTTGTCCTGCCGGGCGCGGGCGATGGCCTGCTGATGCTCGACGACGGCCCGGTCGTGCGCCAGCTCGGCGGCCTCGACGGCCGCCCGCAACCGCCGCAGCTCCCGCGGGATATCGTACTGGCGGAGCATCTGGCGATGCGTCTCGGCATCCTGGACCTTCAGCTTCAACCGATCGACCGTCAGCCGGTCGGCGCGGATCTCGTTTTCGCTGTACGGGCTGCTCGGGGCGAGCTCCTCGTTCGCGCGGAGCTTGAAGGCCAGCTTGTCCTCGGCGAGGACCAGGTCGCGTTCGGCCATCTGCACGTCGCTGGCGGCCGTGGCGAGAAGGCGTGCCGCCTCGCCCCCGGCGCCGACGTGGTCTGCGACGTTGAGCGTATGGACGTCCTCGCGCTTCAGCAGGGCCTCGGCGCCCTCACCGACATAGCGGGCGAAGTCCTCCACGGCGTCCTTGCCGGCTTGCTCGGCCTTGGTGAGTTTATACTCCATCTCCTTGGTGGTGATCTCCAGGTCCGCCGTGGCGCGGGCCACGGCGTTCTCGGCGTCGGAGCACTGCTGCTCCTGCTGGATGATCTCCTCCTCGAGCTGGTCGCACTTGAACCTGATGATCGTCTCGCCGGCCGAGATGGGGCCCTGCCGGGCGACCTCCTCGATGTACGCCGGCCAGCGAAGCTCGTTGCGGATGACCTTCCGCTTGGCGGCGCGGACGTCGCCGTTCTCGGCGACGGTGATCTCCAGCGTGCCGCGGCGGACCGCCACCGTCGCGCCGCGGTCCGCCTCGTCCGGCGCGGCGCCGAAAAGCTGCGGACCGAGCCGCCAGGCGACGACCGCCCCGCCGGCGAGGACCACCACGGCCGCCGCGACCACGACGACGCGCCGACGCGCTCCGCCGGTGTCAGCTTCCGTCGCCGTCGACTCCGGAACCGTCGCCTCCGTCGGCATAACGGTTTCGGAGCCGCCTGGAGGTCTCGGGCTGCTGTCGCTCATGGATCTGTCCTTCCTCGTCGGCGCGGATCATCCCCAGGCGAGCCAGGAACTCAAGCCGCGTCGTCGTGTAGCCCACCAGGGCGGAGGTCAGGCCGTTCTGCGCGTTTCGCAGGGCTTCCTCGGCCTCGAGCACGTCCCGCGCCGACGCCATCCCCTGCGACTGCTGAAGCCGCGCGAGCTTGCGCCGCCGGGCGGCGATCTCCACGTTGCGAACGCGGATCTCGTAGCTCCGCCGCGACTGCATCAGCGAGCGGTACGACTCGCGCACGTCCAGGCGGACCTCGTCGAGAAACTCGCGGTAGTCCCGCTCGGCCTTGTCCCGCGCGATGATCGCGCTGCGATACGCGTCGCGGTTGTCCGTCTGGTCCAGGTCGTACTCGAACGTCACGCCGACGTTGCGCGTGTGCTCGTCGCCGCGGACGTTCCAGAAGTCACGCGGCTCGGTACCGGCGGCGCTGATGCCGGCCTCGACGTCCAGCCGCGGGTTGAACCGGTCCGCGGCGATCTCCACGTCCCGCCCGGCATCGCGTAGCTTCGCCCGCTCGGTCAGCACGTCCGGCCGCGCCGCCAGCGCCACGCCAACCGCCTCGTCCTCGGCGAAGGGCACCTCCCGGGGTCCGCGGGCCACCAGGCGACTCAGCGCGTCGGGGTAGTCCAGTCGCACGGCCGCCTTGACCGGCAGGCCGAGGCGGATCTTGAACGAGTCAAGAGCGTCCTCGTAGCTCTGCCTCTGCTGCTGGTAGCGGACACGGGCGTCGAGGAGGTTCTGCTCGGCCTGGTCCTGCTGAATGCGCGAGACCTGCCCGCCCTCGGCCTGGACGCGGGTCAGTGCGAACGTCTCCTCCAGTCGCTCGATGTTCGCCGCCTCGTTGGCGAGCTGGTCGCGCTGCTGGAGAACGCGGTAATACCGCGTGACGATGTCGGCCGCGAAGGTCTGCGTGAACCGCTCGTAGGCGAACACCGCGATGAGGAAATCCCGCTCGCGACGGTACTGGTCCTCGTACGCCAGCCCGCGCCACGCGCCGCGCAGCAGCGGCTGGCTGATGTTCGCCTCGAGCAGCGACCCGGCCGTCGTGCCCGACCCGCCCAGGAAGTCCGTGGCGAAATCCAGCGTCACCCCCAGCGTCAGGACGGCACCGTCGACGAACCGCCTGGTGACGTCGAGGGCGCCGCCCGCCGAGGCCGATTCGCTGCCGGGCTCCGGCAGCGTCCGCTCGTGCGCCGCGGCGGCCTCGATGGGCCCGCCGATCAGCGGCCAGTCCCACCCGCGCCGCGCATTGGCCAGCGCCAGCGCATCGGTGTAGAGGTCTTCCTTGCGGGTCTGGAAGGTGCGACTGTTCCGCAGCGCCACGCGCAGACAGTCCCGACTGTTCAGCATCGTCGGCTCGGCGCCGGCCTCGAGAGGAACCTGCTTGTCGCCGATGCGGATCGGTCCCGTCTCATCGTCTGCGATGTACGGCGCGTATGTCACGGCGAACGACTCGTCGCGACCCAGCGCCGCGCGCTGGGCCCCGGTGAGCGCACCGTAGGCCGCGCGGTCCGCCTGCGCGGCGTACTCCTCGAGCGTGCATCCCCCCGAAGGCATGCCCGCGCAGGCGGCCACCAGTACCATTCCCACCGGCAACCAAGCGGTTCGCTGCATCATCCGATACCAGGTTAACGGGCGCGACGGACCCTTATTGCGTATTGTCGCCCCACCGCCCCGCCATGTCCACCAGCACGGCGCGGGGAGCTACTCCGGCGCCACGTGCCGCCCGCTCATCAGGAACGTCGCCCGCTCGAGCACGTCGGCCGGTAGCGCCTTGCGGAGAATCCTGCGTGCCGCGGCGACGCTCGTCCGCCGTGTGACGTGCACGATGACGATCCGCTCGTTGTTCATCCCCTCGAGCACCTCGGGCAGGTCCACCACGTGCAGGTGTCGCCCCGCCCTGGCCCGTTTGAGGTGCTCGGGCTCGAAGAACGTGCACTCGACCAGCAGCACCCGCGCGTCGCGGACGTGCGGCAGGTCGGAGTAGTTCGACTTCGCCGTGTCGCCCAGGTACGCCACCAGCGGCATCTCCAGGCGGTTGGTGATCTCAACGCCGCCGTTCTTGAGCTCCACGAGCTGCGGTCCGGTGCGGTCGGCGAACTCGGCCTTGAGCTTCCGCCGCACCTCGATCAGCGAGAAGCCCAGCGACCCGGGGCAGTGTCGCGTGGCGAACGCCCGCGCCAGCAGCCCGCGGCGGATCTCGTGATCGTCGCCGTCGCCGGTGGGCACGAACCGATGCGGGGGAACGTGCCCCTCGACGCGTCCCCACGCGGACATCAGGTCCTCCAGCGGACCGACCAGGCGCGACGGGACCAGCGCGGTCCCGCCGGCGATGCCCTGGAAGTCGCGCTGGGCGAAGTAGTACGCCAGCCCGGCGACGTGGTCGGCGTGCCCGTGCGTCAGCAGGACGTGGTTGACGCTCAGCGCCTCGCGCGGGCAGCGGCCGATGTCGAACACGGCGTCCAGCTCGGGCGCGATGATGACGGACTCCTCGCCCGCGACGCTGTACCCGACAAGGGCGAACGCGTCCGTCGTCAGTTGCGACAGTCTGTACGGGCGCAGCTTCATGGGCTGTTTGGGGGACGGGCGCCGTCCGGCCTGGCGGCTGGTCCGGTTGCCACGGGCGCTCATACGAGTCGTACGACCTGCCTGCGGCCGCAGCGGGGCTCAAGCTACGGCCAACGGGGCGGTGGGTCAATCGGTCGCTTGCCCGACGGGCATTCGCCCCCCCCCTGCCCCACGAGCCCGCCATGGCCAAGCCCCGGGCCGCGAGACGACAAACCGCTTTGGGCATTGGGCGAGATGCTGAACCGCGCCTGCCTCGTCCGCGATGACCCGTGTCAACAACCCTGGCCAGGCGGTTCGCCGATGGCTCATGGCCGGGCAGGTGGGCCCGGACACGCTCAGCGCGCCGCTTTGCGGCGGGATGGCCGCGTTCGTGCCCGAGAGCTTGGCCGCCCGTCGCCCCTACGCGCCGGTCATCTCCGCGACCAGGTCGAAGAACGCCCGCTTGCGCCGCGAGGCGATGCGCCAGTCGACCGGAACGCACTGGTAGCCCTCCGCGTAGCCCTCGCCCGGGCGACGGTAGTCGAAGAAGCCCCACCCGGCGTAGCGCTGCACGGCCGCGAGGAAGTTGCTGTCGGCAGCGTCGAAGTCATAGTGATCATCCTCGTTGACCACGATGGGCTGCTCGCGATAGGCGGGGATTGCGCGGCAGTCGTCGATGAGTTTGCGCATGCCGTCCGGGTCGCCGTGACCGTCGGTGCCGACGCCGTTTCCGTGCAGCAGAAGCACGTCGCCGGTCTCGACAACGTCCGGCGGCGGCAGCGAGCCGCCACCCATGCTCGTTCCGGCCAGCAGGCGCCCGGCCGGCGACGCCACCCGCCCCGCCGAACGCTCCTGCACGCGGACGATCAGCTCCGCCACCCGCGACGCGGTGAGGATGGCGTGCTCGTATTGCGGCACGTCGGCCTCGTTGTCGACCTCCACCACGACGTTTCCGGACGCCCGCTCCACGAGCCAGTCCACGGCGGCATCCACGGCGCGGACGACGGCGGCCTCGTCGTCCAGCCGCTGGTCCTGACCGAAGTAGAACAGCCCGAGGATCACCACCATTCCCAGCGCGTCGGCACGGTCGAGCACCCGCTCCAGCCGGACCATGTAATCCCCGCGCAGCGCCCCGTCCGGCTCGAAGGCCGAGTTCCACCACGGTTGCTCATCGCAATACCCGTACGGGCAACCCCCCTGGAGG
>JBMCUM010000135.1:0-5709 GCA_048622595.1 Planctomycetota bacterium
GCGGTGGACCGTGCGGGGCGCCTCCGCGCCGAGCGCAGCTCGGCCGCGGCGATCGAGGCGATGGCGACGGGTGCGGCCCACGATCTGAACAATCCGCTGGCGGTGATCTCGGGACGGGCGCAACTGATGCGGGATCGCGCCGACGACGCCCGGCAGCGGGAGGTCTGGTCGCTGATCGCCGAGCAGGCCCATCGCGCCAGCGACGTGATCACCGAGCTGATGAACTACGCCAGCCCGCCGGCGGCGCACCCGGAGGCGGTGGACCCGGTCGCGACGCTCCGCGAGGCGCAGGAATCGCTCGCCGCGACGAATGATCCTCAAGCCACGGCGCTCGCCGTCGATATACACAGTGACGCGATGGCATGCGGTGTCCGCGCGGACCGCTCGCAGCTCCGCGAGGTCTTCGCGGAGTTGCTGGCCAACGCCGCTGCCGCCGGGGCGTCGACGGTGCTGTTGTCCGCGGCGCCCGACGCGGCGCGCGAGGTGGTGGAGCTGCGCCTGAGCGACGACGGGTCGGGCATGGACGCCGCGACGCTCGCCCGGGCGCTGACGCCGTTCTTCTCGGCGCGGGCGGCCGGTCGGCGACTGGGGATGGGCCTGGCGCGCGTGCGACGCTACGTGGAGCACAACGGAGGGCGGATCCGGCTGGAAAGCCGCCCGGGCGAAGGGACGACGGCGTACATCCGTCTACCGGCAGCGGCCGGGGACGAGCCAACGGAGAGACCCGATGAGTGAGGACGGACGCCCCCGCGTGCTGGTCATCGACGACGAGCCGGTGCTGCGCGAGCTGCTGCGCGACGCGCTGGGCGCCGAGGGCATGGACGTCACCGTCGCCGCCACCGGCGCCGAGGCGCTGGACACCGCCGAGCGGACCCGCCCCGACATCCTCGTCACCGACGTCAACCTCGGCGACTGCACCGGGCTGGAGGTGCTCGACCGGCTCCGTCACGGCGGGCGCGACGTCCCCGCCGTAGTCATCACCGGATACAAGGACGCCGAGACGCTCACCGCCGCCGCTCGCCGCCGACCCGCCGACGTGCTGACCAAGCCGCTGGACGTGGAACGCCTGGCGACCGCCATCCGCGACGAGCTGGCGCGCCGTCGCACCGCCCGCAGGTCGCAGCGGCACTTCATCCGCATGCGCCGCCTGGCCCACCGGTTGAACCACCAGCGCAAGCGCGCCGTGCGCAAGCTCAACACGACCTGCGAGGACCTCACCGAGGCCTACAAGACGCTCAGCGGGCAGATGGCGGTTCAGCAGGCGGTCATCACGTATCAGAACAGCTTGCTGTCGGCCGGAAGCGACGACGATGTGTTCCGCGCGCTGTTCCGCACGTTCGTGCATAACTCGGGTCCGGTGTTCGGCGTGGCGATGGTCTGTGACGCCGAGGCCCGCCTCCAGGTGGCCGGACGATTCGGCGTGCCCCAGCCGGACACGCCGGCCTTCTGCTCGGCCCTGGTCCGCCCGATCGTCGAGGACGTGCTCAGCGAGCCGACGTGCACGACGACCGACGCCGGGGACCAGAGCGAGCGGTTCGACGCGTCCATCCGGCGCTACCTGCCCGGCGTGACCGTCCTGTCCGTCCCGCTGCTTCCGTCCGCCGGCGAGCTGATCGGGCTGATCGTGCTCTACCGCAAGGGCGAGCAGCCCTTCACGGACACGGATGTGGCGCTGGGGGAGCTGATGGGGTCCCCGACGGCCGTCGCGGTCCGCCGCAACGACTGACCACACCCGCCGCATCGACGCCGTGCGTTCACACGAGCCGACGGAGGAGGTTCTGCACCTCGACCTGGTCGTCCTCGCTACACGAGTAGGACAGGGCGGCCTTGGGGGTGATGTTGACCGTCACCCGCCCCCCGGACGCCTGGAAACGGACACGCGCCGCGGTGACGAACTCGCCGTACTCGGCGAGGAAGTCCCGCCCGTGCTGCGTGTCGAGGAACTTCGGGGCGTACGGACCCGACATGTAGGCGTTGTGAGCGTATTCGTTGACCCGCACCGCCGCCAGGCGGGCGCGCTTGGCCGAGTCCAGAAGCGTGTCCACCGCGACGGGCACGTCCAGCTCGATGGGATCGACCACGGCCGGAAACGCCAGGCAACTGCCCAGGAACACGCCCACCTGCTCGACGGCGCCGGCGCCGCCGGCGTACACCTCCAGCAGCTCCCGCGCGGGACTGACACCGAAGGGATACACGGTGACCTTCTCGACGGCCTCGGCGGTCACCTCGCGGTGGTCCGGGTCCAGACGCTGGATGGACGTCTGCGTCTTGCGCACGATGGTGGCGAACGCGGTGACATCCGTCGCCGTGTGATGCAGAACGCCGAACTCCTCCGTGTCCGGCAGGCCGAACTCCTCGCACGCCTCGTCCACCGTCGCCGGCGGGGGGCAGCCCCGTACTCGCGCCACGTTCAGCTTGAAGGTCGCCATGCTCTCTCCCGAACCTCGGCTTGCTCTGCGGGCACCGGGCGGAACGCCGGGCGAGACGCGCCCCCCCCGTGTCGCGCCACGTCTGAGACGCAGCCGCCGGACGGCGATCCGGCGGCCGGGCCCGCACACGCCCCGCCGTACAACGCTCGGCTCGGCGTCTCGCGCCGTTCAACCCCGCTTGTCCTTTCCGTCCGACTTCTTCCTGCTGCGCCGGCGGCGCCTCTTTTTCTTCTTCGCGCCGCCCTGGTTGCCCGACCCGTGCACGTCGCCCTTCTGGGCCTTTCCCTTGCTGCGCCCCTTGCGGCGTCGCCCGCTGCGGCGCTTCTTGCGCTTGGCGCCGCCCTCGTCGCCGGATGAATCGCCGGCGGCTTTGGCGGGCATTTCGCCCTGCGGGGCGGGTCCGGCGGGCTTCTCGGTCGGCTGCTGCCGCGCCTGGGCCTTTGCCGAGACCTGCGTGGCGCCGCGACGCCGCTGGTTGTCCTCGGCGTCCTTTCGGCCGGTGGGCGGCTCGGCGTCGCGCTCGATGATCTCCTCGTTGGCGACGACGACGAACGTCCCGTCCGGGCGAGCGAGCTTGACCAGTTGCGTGAGGATCTGCGTCTCGACGACCCGGGCGTGGGCGTCCCCGCTGCGAACCCACGTGTTCCGTCGCGGAAGGCGCCCGCGCAGGTCCTTGTACCCCGCGTCCTCGTACCGCAGGCAGCACATCAACCGCCCGCACCGTCCGGAGATCTTCGCCGGGTCGAGCGTGGCCTTCTGCGTCTTGGCCATCCGCATCGACACCGGGCGCAGGTCCTTGAGGAACGCCCGGCAGCAGCATTCGCGCCCGCACCGCTCGTAGTCGCCCTTGAGCCGCGCCTCGTCCCGCGCCCCGAGCTGGCGCATCTCGATCCGCGTGTGGTACTGCGACGCCAGACGACGCACCAGCTCGCGGAAATCGACGCGCGACTCGGCCGTGAAGTAGAAGATGATCCGCTCGCCGCCCAGCAGGTGCTCCACCGAGACCAGCTTCATCTCCAGACCGAGCTGCTCGATCTCGCGCCGGCAGAACGCGCTCTCGTCCCGCGCCGAGCCCTCCAGGTGCCGGTGGTCGATCAGGTCCTGCTGATTCGCCGGACGCAGCAGCTTGCCGTTCCGGCGGAACGGGTAATCGCTGCCGCAGCTCTTGACGAACGTGTCCAACCGATCGGCGGCGACGTTGAACGGCCCGTCGTCGTCGCAGACCCGAGCGATGACCGTCGCCAGTTCCACCCCCCGCTCGGTGCGGACGACGACCTTGGACCCGGGCGCCGGTAGCGCCCCGCCCGTGCAGCGGAACGCCCCGATCTGGCCCATCAATCCGTACCGCGCCACGACGGCGGGCTTGGACTTTCGCGGCGGGGTCCGGCCGGCGGGTTCATCCGGTGTGTCATCCCGGCAGGCGTCCGGGCAGGGACAACCCTGCCCGGCGTCGCTGTCGGCGCGCAGCGGCTTCTCGTCTGACATGTCTGTTCTGCCCGCGCGGGGCGGTATTTTTGAACACCGCGGCGGCCCGCGGGTTGCGTCGCTCGGTTCCGTCCCCGGCCCGTCACCGGGGCTCATACGCCCTGATCGGCGTGCGGCGCCGTCACACCCGCCGGGGGCCCGCACGCGGCGAGCAGCCCGGCAGCAGCGACGACGCGCCCGCGAGTATACCAGGGACCCACCCGGCGGGGAAACCCGAAGCGCGAAATCCCGGGCGCGGAAACGCGGGGCGGCATCGCCGCCGCTCCGCGCGGCCTGGGGCGCTGCCGGATTTCGCGCCTCCCGGTGCGTACCCACGGACCGGGGCATGTGGTATGCTTCGGCCCATGCAGCGCGTGCGCGTCAAGATCGAGGGCCTGCGCGACCCGCGCGAGGCGCTGACGGTCGCCCAGATGGGCGCCGACGCGATCGGGCTGGTTTTCGCCGACTCGCCGCGGTGGGTCTCGCCCGACCAGGCCCGCGCGGTCGTGGACATTCTCCCGCCCTGGGTCGCCACCGTCGGGGTGTTCGTCGACGCCGACGCCGTGACCGTCAACCGCGTCGTCCAGCGCACCGGCATCGGGTACGTGCAGCTCCACGGGAGCGAGCCGCCCGACATCGTCGCCGAGATCGACCGCCCGTGCATCAAGGCCTTCCGTGTCCGCGACGCGACCTGGCTGGACGAGGTGCGCGACTGGCTGGACGGGGTGAGGACGCCGATGAACCTCGCCGCCGTGCTGCTCGACGCCTACGACCCCGACGCGCCCGGGGGAACCGGGCGGAGGTTCAACTGGGACCTCGTCGCCGACGCCCGCGCCGCGGGCGCCCTGGCCGGGCTCGACCCGCTCATCCTCGCCGGCGGGCTGGACGCCTCCTGCGTCGGACGGGCCGTGGACATCGTCCAGCCCTGGGCGGTGGACGTGGCCAGCGGCGTCGAGAAATCGCCGGGCGTCAAGGACTTCCGAAAGGTGGAGGATTTCATCCGCGCCACGCGCGAGGGCGACGAGCTCAAGAGCGAGTTCTGGCTGTAGCGCCTGACGCCCTGTGACTGCGATGAGGCGGTTGCGCTGTTCGGGACGCGGACTGGTTTTCCGGTGGAAAACCGCGGTCGGCCCGCATACCATACGCTGCTCACACGCACCAGGGCGGACGGGTTCCGCCCGCGTATCGAGGCACCCCAGGCACACGAGGCAGACATGGCCAAAGCGAAGAAATACGACGTCAAGGACCTCAAGCTCGCCGCCGAGGGCAGGCGGCGCATCGAGTGGGCCGACAACGACATGCCCGTCCTCCAGCAGGTCCGGGCGCGGTTCGAGGACGAAAAGCCCCTCAAGGGGCGCCGCATGAGCGCCTGCCTGCACGTCACGGCGGAGACGGCCAACCTCTGTCGGACCCTCAAGGCCGGGGGGGCGGACCTCGTGCTCTGCGCGTCCAACCCGCTGAGCACGCAGGACGACGTGGCCGCCAGCTTGGTCAAGGACTACGGCATCAAGACGTACTCCATCAAGGGCGAGGACCGCGACACGTACTACAGTCACATTGCTGCCGCGGCCGAGCACAAGCCCTCGGTGACGATGGACGACGGGGCGGACCTGGTCAACGCGCTGCTGGGCGACTTCGCGGACTACGCCGGCGAGGTGGTCGCCTCGATGGAGGAGACGACGACGGGGGTGATCCGGCTTCGCGCCATGGCCGATGCGGGCGTGCTGAAATTCCCGGTCATCGCCGTCAACGACGCGAAGACCAAGCACCTGTTCGACAACCGCTACGGTACGGGGCAGAGCACCATCGACGGGAT
>JBMCUM010000136.1:0-5675 GCA_048622595.1 Planctomycetota bacterium
CCGTTGAGCCGCGCGCGGATGTCCGCCTGAAGACGCTCGATCGCCGCGGTGCCGCGCAGCTCGTCCAGCGTATGCCCCGACAGCGACCGGATCAGGTTGTTCCGCAGGTCCAGCCAGTTCGCCTCGATCCGCTCGGTGACCCGCCCGGACGACCCGGACGCCAGCCCCAGCGCCACCGTCGCCCGCAGGTAGCGGTCCTGGTGGGGACGCGCCAGCGGCGCCAGCGCCGGCTCGAGGGTGTGGTAGACCAGCTCATCCCGCTGGGCGTCACCCGCCGCGTCGCCCGACGCGCCGCCCGACGCGCCGCCCCCGCCCCAGTCGAACCCGTTCCACGACGCGCCGGTGTCGCAGCCGCCAAGCCACGCAACGGTCGTCAAAAGCAGCGTCCATCGGCGTAGGTCCATATCGCGTCACTCCCGGCCTGTGGGTCCGCCCGCGCGGGCGGGTGTGTCGAACGGGCGGCATTGTACGCGCCTGGCCCGCGCGGCGGCAAGGACGGAAGTCGACAGGGAGTTGGCAGGACGGACCTCCGGAGGTCGCACGGCGCAGCGCCCGGGCGGGTCGTGGGCCCGGACGTCGCGGCGCGCAGGCAGTGTCTGGCGGGCGGGTAGCTGGCGGCGCGGCGCATTTCCCCCGTTCGTCGGGGAGCAGGGCCGGAGGGGCTCATGCCTTTCGGCTTTGGCGCGGCTCGGCGGCGCTGAGGACCGCGCGGACCTGCTCCAGCAGGTCGCCGGGCGTGAACGGCTTGACCAGCACGTGGTGTGCGACGTCCTCGAACCCGCGGCGCCGCAGCTCCTCGTCGGCGTACCCCGTCAGGTACAGCACGCGAACGTCCGGGCGGGTCGTGCGCACCCGCTCGGCCAGCTCCGTCCCGTTCATGCCCGGCATGACCAGGTCCGTGACCAGCAGGTCGATCCGCCCGTCGTAGTGCTCGCCCTCGGGCAGGGCCTCGTCGGCGTTGGCGGTCTCGACCACGGTGTATCCGCCCTCGCGCAGGGCGTCCACGACCAGCTTGCGCACGGACTCCTCGTCCTCGACGACCAGGACCGTCCCTTCGCCCCGGGGCGCCTGGCCGGAGTCCTCGGCGGCGCCCCGGTCCAGCCGGGCGACGTCCACCGACGGGAAGCTCAGACGGAAGGTCGTCCCCGCTCCCGGCTCGCTGTGGCATTCGATGGTCCCGCCGCTCTGGGTGACGAACCCATAGACGGTCGCCAGGCCCAGCCCGGTGCCTCCGCCGGCCTGCCTGGTGGTGAAGAACGGCTCGAAGATGCGGGCGCGGGTCTCGGCGTCCATCCCCACGCCGTCGTCGGCGACGGTGACCACGGCGCGGGGCTGCTCGCCGGCGTCGGGCACTGTACGCTCGACGCGGATGCTCAGCGTCCCCCCGGTCGGCATCGCGTCGCGCGCGTTGACCGCCAGGTTGATCAGCGCCTGGTCGAACAGCCCCGGGTCCAGCTCCGCGCAGCACGGACGGGAGGACGGCTCGAGGTTCAGGCGGACGTCCTCGCCCAGCAGCCGAGGAAGCGTCTTGGCCAGCTCGCGGACGAGTTGGTACAGGTCGACCACCTCCGGCTGGAGCACCTCCTTCCGCCCGAACACCAGCAACTGGCGCGTCAGGTGGGCGGATCGCTCGGCGGCCTTGAGGATCTGGTCCAGTTTTTCGCGCCCGGATTCGGCGACCTCCCCGCGTCGGCGGAGCATGTCGGCGAAGCCCTTGATGACGGTGAGCTGGTTGCGGAAGTCGTGGGCGACGCCGCCGGCGAGCTGGCCTATCGCCTCCATCTTCTGCGCCTGAAGGAGCTGCTGCTCGGCGCGCTTGCGGTCGGTGATGTCCACGGAGATGCCCAGCACGCAGTTGGCGTTGCCCTCCAGCTCCAGCGGGACCTTGACCGTCTCGAACCAGCGCGTGGTCCCGTCCGGTCCGGTCATGGGCTCGGCGGGGATCCACCTGGGACGGCGCGTCCGCGCCACCTCCACGTCGTCGGCGCGGTAGTCGGCCGCCTCCTTCGCCTCCAGGCGCCCGTTCTCGGCGAACTCCGCGTCCGTCCGCCCCAGCATCTGCCCCGGCGTGGTTCCGTACAGGTCGGCGAGCGTTCGATTGGCAAGCAGGTACCGCCCGTCGGCGTCCTTGACGAAGATCAGTGTCGGGCTGGTATCCACCACCCGGCGCAGGAGGTTCTCGCTCCGCTCGACGGTCTGCTCGGCGCGCGTGCGCGCGGTCGTGTCCTGCAGGATGCCCGTGACAACCGGGGCGCCGGCCGCATCACGTGTCCGCTCCGCCTGAACGTGCGCCCACAGGACGCTGCCGTCCGCGCGCACCATGCGGACGTTGACGCTGCCGTGGCTTCCCGGCTTGACCGAGGAGGTCATCGCCTCGTCCCAGCACCGGCGGTCCTCCGGGTGGACCAGCGAGCGGAGGCGTTCGGCGGTCAGCTCGGCCGTCTCCTCCAGCCCCAGGATGCGCCGTATCTCCGCCGACGCCGAGATCCATCCCGTCGCCGTGTCCCACTCCCACGAGCCGATCCGGGCGACCTGCTGGGCCTGTGCGAGGCGACGCTCGCTCTCGTGCAGCGCCTCGCGGCCCCGCAGGGAGTCCAGGGCGTAGGCGAGGTCCGCGGCCAACTCGCCCAGGAGCTGCCGCTCGTCGGGCTCATCGGCGCAGCAGGCGGGGACGGACGCGACCAGCCAGCCGAAGACGCGCCCCCCATGCTTCAGGCGGACCGTCATCGCGCCGCGCCCGGCGTAGTTCCGCGCCAGCGGGCAGTCGGGACAGTCCGCCGGGGGGTTCGGGGTGATTTGCACGCCGGGCGACGCCAGCGCCCGCCGCGCGCACGGGGGCAGCCGCCCGGTGGCCAGCAGCTCGGCCATCGGCGCGAAGTCATCGCCGAAGCCCGCGTGGTGGGTGCTCGTCACGGCGCCGCTCTCGTCGGTCCGCGCGATCCACGCATTGTACCACCCGCGGGTCTCCAGGAGCAGCCGACAGGTTTCGTCCAGGAGGTGCGCCTCGTCCGTCTGCCGCGTGATGAGCTGGAGGACGTTACGCATCGCGCGCAGGATGTCGTTGAGGCGGTCCGTGCGCCGTCCGGCGCCGGCCAGGCGGCGGACGAACAGGGCGCACAGCCCGCCGAAGACCAGGATGAGCCCCACCCCCACGAGGCGCACGTAGAGCTCGTGAGGGGGTACGTCGGTGATGAACCGCTCGCCGAAGCCGCCCGGGAAAAAGACGAAAGCATCGAGCAGCGCGTCCACGACCCACCACAGCATCGCCAGCAGGACTGCGGCGGCGACCACCGCAAGTGTCGCGACTCGCGCCCGTGGCCCGTCTGGGCGCCGATCTGACCGCGTCGGCTTCATGCAGCCGCCCCTTGGTCGATCATGCAGACGGCGTACGCTCGTTAGCGTACCTTGCGTACGCACCGGAAACGCAAAATGGGACTGTCGAGCGTCACATGAAGTATATCGGGCATATCGTGCAGGGACGACCAGTTGCCTGCGAAATTATGCGGAGATGTTCTCGGCCTGTTTTCCCGCCGGTCTCGGCGCCGCAGGGCGTGTCAGAAACGCCCGTTGAGCCGGCGCGGGCGCTTCGCGGCGAGCAGGGCCATCCCGTCGGCAAGGTAAGCCCGCGCAGCACGCGCCACCGAGGCGGGCAGGTCATCCGGGACGCAGCGTGCGGGGGGCGCCGCCGTCGCACGTCGGCGGGGGACCACCCGCACGCGGAGTGGACGTCGACGTTGTCGTGCCAGGGCCCGCATCAGACGACTTTCCTCAAACCCGCCGGGGTCTCCTCGCCGCCGGGCAGGATGAGCCGGTCAGGATTGGCCCGCGCCCAGGCGGCCGCCGCCTCGGCAACGTCCGGGTCGAACTGGCTTCCCGCTCCCGCGACGAGCTCGTCGCCCATGTACTGCCGCGACATGCCGGGCTTGTAGGTTCGCGGCATGAGGATGGCGTCCATCGCGTCGGCCACGCCGATGATCCGCGCGCCCAGCGGGACCCGGTCGGCGACCCACCCGTCGGGATACCCGCGACCGTCCCATCGCTCGTGGTGACGCCGGACGAGCTCCGCCTCGACGTGAAAAGCCCTGACGCCGGAGACGATTTCCGCTCCGAGGTCCGGATGGCGGCGGATGTGGGCGAATTCCTCCTCGGTCAGCCCTGCCGGCTTGGTGAGGATGTGATCCGGCACGCCAATCTTGCCCACGTCGTGCAGCAGTGCGGCCACGCGGATCGACTCGACGCCGGCGGCGTCCAGCGCCAGCTCGCCGGCCAGTGCCGTAGCGTAGTGGGCCACGTGGTCGCTGTGGCGACGGGTGAAGGGGTCCTTGGCCTCGACGGCGCGGGCCAGTGCCCGGACGCTCTGCAGCGCCGCCTCGCGCGAGCGTGTGCGCAACTCCAGCGCCTCGGCGGCGCGCTGACAGAGACGCGTGGGCCGGCGGGTCTGCGAGATCGCCTCGGTCAGCGTCTCGCCCAGCTCGTCCGGGTCGAAGGGCTTCTCGATGTAGTCGTACGCCCCGAGCAGCAGCGCCTGGATGAGATAGTCGCGCTGGTGACGCCCCGTGATCAGCACCACCGGGCAATTCGGCTGGTGTTGACACGCCGCCTGCGCCAGATCCAGCCCCGTCCCGTCCGGCAGGGCGATGTCGGCCACCAGGGCATCGACCCGGTGGCTCGCGAGGAAGCTCAACGCCGAGGCCACGTCCTCCACCGCATGGGTGTGGAAGTTCCGCTGCGAGAGCCCCTGGCAGATGAGTCGGCGGATCCCGGGTTCGTCGTCGGCGATAAGTACGGTCGTATCGGCGTGTTGTAGCGCATTGCTCATGATTCACCCCGTTGTGCGAGCGGGCCTGTCCCGCTCGTCCCTGTCCTTATCGGCATATCGGGCGGCAAAAATCGGAAAAAGCTGTAAAGTGCTTGTTTTTCTTAGAAAGCCTAAATATTCTAGCCCGTGCCGGCCGATACAACTTCCGGGCGACCCGACCGCGGCCGCCGCAGAGTAGGGATGCCGGATGAAGCGATGGGCACGAGAGATTCGAGCTGCACGGGGCTGGGCGGGTGCTGCGCCCGCACGCGCGGGGCTTGGCGGGTCCCGGCAAAGCGGTACGCGTACGGGCGAGCTGCCGGGCTGGACGGCGGGGCGCGGCGCGCGGGCGCTGGTCGCGGATGAGGACCCGTTCTATCGCGCGATCCTCGCCGAGCAGCTCGCCGAGGCGGGCTGCCTCCCGCTGGTCGTGGCGGACGGGACGACGGCGTGGGAACTGCTGTCGGGCAGTCGCCGCGTGAACCTGGTCGTGCTCAACTGGCTGCTCCCGGGGATGGACGGATATGAGATCTGCCGTCGCCTCGCGGGGCACCCGAGACGCCCGAAACTTATCCTCACCGTCGGGCGGATCGTCGCGCAGGCGGGCCGGACCCACCCGATTCTCGCCCACGCCGACGCGTGTCTGGTCAAGCCGTTCGGCCCGGAGGCGGATGACGCCTGCCTGCGACGCATCCACGCGACGCCCCGCACGCCGGAGGACGGGAACTGAGGAGGGCTGGCAGTGGGAAGCGCCAGGGCTCTGCTTCGACACCTGCTTAATCCGTTTGCGCGGTCGAAACGCCGCCACGGGCGCCCGCACGGGTGGCTGGCCGGGGCTCTTGGACGCTGGCGCGGGTTGCGTCCGCTGCTGCTGGCG
>JBMCUM010000137.1:0-5559 GCA_048622595.1 Planctomycetota bacterium
GTGCAACGCCCAGATGATCTCCTACGCCAAGGCGCGGGCCGAGGACTTCATCTCCACCTGCTCGGTCGGCTTCTGGCAGCGCGGGGAGCGGTCGGCGGCGGTGCTGATCGCCACGTTCGCCGGGAACCTGCCGGCCTTGCTGGTCCAGCAGGCGCTGCTTCCGGCGCTGACGGTCTGGCGGCGGGTGCGCCACACGCAGTTGACCTTGCGCGCGCGAGAGGGGCGCCCGGTCCGCCCGATGCCGGCGTGGCTGGACCGTCTGCGGATCTGGCGCGGCCCGCGGATGAGCCCGGGATACGACTGCGTGGTGGCGGCGAACATCGCCTGGCTGGTGCTGGCGGACTTCACCCCGGTCGACGTGCTGCGCATCTGGTTGACGTGAGGGAGCGGTTCGACGGACGATACAATAAACGCAGCAGGACAGGATTCGAGGAGCCGCAAGATGAGCATACCTCCAGAGGAGCGCAAGATGCTGCTGGACTTGGCGCGGCAGGCCGTCGCCGCCGCCGTCAAAGGTCAGACGCCCCCGGCGCCCGACCGGACCGGCGGCGTGCTGGGCGAGCACCTGGGGTGCTTCGTGACGCTCAAGAGCGGGCCCGATCTTCGCGGGTGCATCGGGACGTTCACGCCGGACAAGCCCCTGGCCGAGACGGTGGTGGAGATGGCGACGGCCGCGGCGATGAAGGACCCGCGGTTCGCGGGCAACCGCATCACGCCGGAGGAGCTGGAGGAGCTCTCGGTGGAGCTGTCGGTGCTCTCGCCGCTGGAGCAGACCGACGCGCCCGAGCGTGACATCGAGATCGGGACGCACGGGATCTACGTGCACCGGGGCTGGCAGAGCGGGTGCTTCCTGCCCGAGGTCGCCACCGAGATGGGCTGGGACGCCGAGGCGTTCCTGGACCACTGCTGCGCGGGCAAGGCGGGGCTTCCGGTCGGCGCGTGGCGGCGCGACGACACGCAGGTGTACATGTTCACCACCGAGAAGATCGCCGCCGAGGCCTGACCGCCGACGCCCCGCCCGGCGTCATGTCCGCACGCCCATCCTGCCGATGGGAATTCCAGAGGTCGCCCGCCGCCCGGCGGGTGTTGAACTTCGCAGGGCGCGGGGGCGCCGGCCGGCTTCAAAGACCATGACCGATGCGCGATGGCAATCCGACTCGTCCGCCGCGGCTGCGACGGGCGCGGCGCCGGGCCCGCCGGGCCTGGTCGAGACGCTCCGCGCCTCCGGTGACGTGCCGGCTGCGCTGCTCGACTGGGCGGTGGCCGAAAGCCACCGTAGCGGTCGCGGCGTTCACGAGCTGCTCGCCGAGCGCGGCGGGGGCGAGGAGGCGGTGTACCGCAAGCTGGCCGAGCTGGTCGGCGCGGCGTTCGAGCCGCTGGGCGAGCAGGAGCCGGACACCGAGCTGGTCCGCCTGATTCCCAGCCGGTTCGCGCTGGCCCACGAGGTGGCGCCGCTTCGGCGCCACGACGGGCAGCTCGTGGTGGTCACCAGTCGCCCGGAGACGCTGCTGCGCGCCGACGAGATCGCCACCATGACCGGGGCGACGGTCGGCGTGGCGCTGGCGCCGCCGTCGCGCGTCCAGCGGCACCTCGAGCGATGCTACGGGCTCGGGGCCGAGACCGTCAGCGACGTCGTCCCCGAAAGCCAGGAGCCCGAGCCGCGGATCGAGCTGGTCGCCAGCCCCAGCGTTTCCATCAGCGAGCAGCTCGACAGCGCCCAGGAGGCGTCGGTGACGCGGTTCGTCAACCGGGTGCTGTTCGAGGCGGTCAAGGCCCAGGCCAGCGACATCCACGTCGAGCCCTTCGAGCGCGAGTTGCGGGTGCGGTTCCGCATCGACGGGGTGCTCCAGGACGTGCCCGTTCCCCCGGCGGTCAAGCAGCTCGAACAGGCGCTGATCTCGCGGATCAAGGTGCTGGCGGACATGGACATCGCCGAGAAGCGTCTGACCCAGGACGGTCAGATCCGCCTGAACGTGCTGGGGCGGACGGTGGACGTGCGGGTTTCGGTGGTGCCCAGCATCTACGGCGAGTCGGTGGTGCTGCGCATCCTCGACCGCCAGGCGCAGTACCGCGACCTCGGCGAGCTGGGCATGCCGGTCGACATGCTGTCCGACTTCCGCCGCGTGCTGTCGCTGGCGCAGGGGCTGGTGCTGGTCACCGGGCCTACCGGGAGCGGAAAGACGACCACGCTGTACGCCTCGCTGAATCACGCCCGCGGTCCCGAGCGCAAGGTCATCACCATCGAGGACCCCGTCGAGTACCGCCTGGAGGGCATAACCCAGATCCAGGTGCGCGAGTCGATCGGGCTGAGCTTCTCCAACCTGCTGCGGAACATCGTCCGCCACGACCCGGACGTGATCATGGTCGGCGAGATCCGCGATACGCCCACGGCGAACATCGCGATGAACGCGGCGATCACCGGGCACCTGGTGCTGTCCACGCTGCACACGAACGACGCGCCGACGGCGATCGGGCGCCTGGCGGGGATGGGCGTTCCGCGGTACATGATCGCCTCGGCGGTCAAGGTGGTCCTCGCCCAGCGCCTGGTGCGGGTCATCTGCCGCCAGTGCAGGCAGCCGGACGAGGACCTGCCCGACGAGGCGCTGCGGGAGTTCCCGTCGCTGTCCGGGCGGACGGTGTATCGCGGCGCCGGTTGCGAGGCCTGCCGACAGACCGGCTACCGGGGACGGACCGGCGTGTTCGAGAGCTTCATCGTCGGTCCCGCCGTCGGCGAGCTGATCGCGGAAGGCGCGCCGGAATCGGCGATCCGCGCCGCCGCGGGCGAGCGGGGGCTCGTCCCGCTGCGTTCGGCGGGGGTCGAGCTGGTCACCGCGGGGGTGACCAGTTGCGAGGAGCTCTACCGCGTCACGCGCGACGTGGCGCAGGAGTCGGGCGGATAAGGCGGCGCTTCCCGCGAGGCGGCCATACGGTCGTACGACTCGTATGAACCCGTACGGGCCGTATGGCCGCCCGTATGGGCGGAACGGACGGATGGGCGCAACGACGGTAGAGAAGGCGGCGCAGCGGCGGACGGCCAGGCCCCGGCGCGTGGCGCGGGCGACGACCCGCGACGTGACCTCGCTGATGGTGCAGTTGGCGGACCTGCTGGACGCCGGCTGCTCGCTGGCGCGCGCGCTGGAGGCGATCGCCCGCCAGGCGGGCGCGGCGCCGCTCGGTGCCCTGGCGCGGCGCCTGCACGAGGAGATCGTCGCCGGACGCTCGCTCGCCCAGGCGATGGATGCGGTCGGGGCGCACTTCTCCCAGGTGCAGGTCGCCATGGTCCGCGCCGCCGAGACGGGCGGGTTCCTCCAGCAGACCCTGAGCAACTTGGCCGCCCACCTCTCGCAGCAGACGGCCGCGGCGCGCCAGGTCCGGGCGAAGCTGGCGTATCCGGGCGTGCTGGCGATCACGGCCGTGGCGTCGGTGGTGTTCCTGCTGACGTTCGTGGTCCCGCGGTTCACGCAGATGTACCGCACGGCCGAGCAGAACCTCCCGCGCCCGACGCGGGTTCTTCTGGGCGTCAGCGGTTTCGTCGAGTCGCACTGGGTGTGGTTGCTGGTCGGCCTGGTCGCCGGCGTACTGGGGGTCCGCGCGCTGTTCCGCTGGTCGGCGTTCCGCGCCTGGTGGGACGGGGCGCTTCTGCGGGCGCCGGTCGTCGGTCGGGTGCTGCGCGACTGGGAGATGAGCCGCTTCGCCGGGACGATGTCGCTGATGCTCTCGGGCGGCGGGACGGTGCTCAGCAGCTTGCGGATGTCTGCGGGGGTGCTGGGCAATACCGCCTTGCGGCGTGAGGTCGAGGCCCTGGCCGGGGCGGTCGAGCACGGCGAGCCGCTCAGCGGGCCCATGAAGGGCAGCCGCTTCTTCGACGCCACCGCGATCGAGATGATCGTCGTCAGCGAGGCGACGGGTCGGCTGGCCGGGGCGATGGAGCGCCTGGGGCGTCAGCGGCATCGCGACTTCCAGCTCCGCGTCGACACCCTGCTGTCGCTGGTCGAGCCGCTGATCATCCTGCTGATCGGCGTGGTCGTCGGGCTGACGGTCGTGGCGATGCTGCTTCCCGTGTTGATGATGAATACGCTGGTCGCCGGATGAGAGACAAAGACAAATGCCGAATGCCGATATGCCGAATGCCGAACCCTGCGTGCCGAACGTCGAAGGCCGCGTCCGTACGGGCAGCCGCGCAGCGCCGGCGCGTCCGCCCGCACGGTTTGGCATCGAGGATTCGGCGTTGAACATTGAGCATTGGGCAACTGACGGGCGCCGGCGAAGAACTGGAATGACCATGACACGCGAACGGGCGTTCACGCTGATGGAGATGCTGCTGGTGATGGTGATCATCGGGCTGCTGGCGGCGCTGGTGCTGCCGCGGCTCGTCGGGATCGCGGGACAAAGTAAGGAAAAGGCCGCCAGAGCGCAGATCAGCGCGCTGAAGCAGGGACTGAAGAGCTTTGATATGCACGCCGGGCGCTTGCCCACGACGGCCGAGGGGCTCGATGCCCTGGTCCGCCGACCGGCCGGACTGGACGAGGACCAGTGGGACGGGCCCTACTTGGACGAGCCCGAGATCCCCACGGACCCCTGGGGCAACGCGTACGTCTACCGCAACGAGGGCGAAAGCGACTACGTGCTGTTTTCCCCGGGCCCGGACGGAAAGGCGGGCACGGAGGACGACGTCGGCCGGACGGCAGGGCGATAACCGCGCCCCGCGCGGCGCGCGGGCGCTGCTTCGAGAGACGATGGTCCACTCACGTCACAAGTCGTTCACGCTTCTGGAGATGCTGCTGGTGGTGGGCATCGTGGCGTTGACGGCCGCTCTGACGCTGCCCGCGCTGGGCGGCAGCGGGCGGACGCTGGCGGCGCGGGCCAGCGCCTACGAGCTGGTGCGGGTGCTGCGCCAGGCGCGTTGGCAGGCGGCCGGTGCGGGACGGGCGTGCACCGTCCGCCTGACGCCGCAGGCGGACGGGTACCGCGCGACGGTGTACGCCGATGAAGGCGGTCGGTCGCGTCGCGTGGCGGCGCGGTGGGCGGACAGTTCCCGCCTGGGCGCGATCCGCGAGCTGGTTCGCATCCCGCCCGACCGCGTCGAGGCGCGGAAGGACACCCTGGACGTCCGCTTCGCGCCGTGGGGGGTGGAGGCCGACTACGTCATCCGCCTGGGCAGCGGGGCGCGGGCGATGCGGATCGAGGTCCGCCGCCCCAGCGGGCTTGTTCGCCTGCTCGACGCCTCGACCGACAGCTTGCTGGACCCGGACCGCCTCGCCGCCGTCCGCCGCCACTGGCAAGACCACTGCCGGACGCCCGCGCCATGACCGCCCGCCGCCCCAGACGCCCGCGCCGCGCCTTTTCCCTGCTGGAGGTCCTGGTCGCCTCGGTCATCCTCGGCGGGGCGCTGGTGGTGATCCTGGGGTCGATCTCGAGTTCCCTGTCCGCCGGAACGCGCGCCGAGCGACTGGACGCGGCGCATGCAATCGCGGGCAACCGGCTGCGGCTTGCCGCGGCGGGCGCGGCGGGGACCCTTCCGGCCGAGGGCGACGAGGAGCTGTCCGGCGTGACGTATCG
>JBMCUM010000138.1:0-5531 GCA_048622595.1 Planctomycetota bacterium
CGCGCTGCGCCCTAGCGCAGGGCGTCGCCGGTCCGCCCGGTGGGATCGGCGGCAACGATGCGCCACACGCCGTCCTCTCGAGCCCAGCTCAGCCGCCACGTGGTGGCGTAGCGTCGGGACATCTCGCCCGACTCGCCGGAGACGACGACGGTGGCCGTCATCTCCGCGCGGTCGTCGGTGACCTCGACGGTCGCCTCGGCGACATCCACGTGGTTGATGCGGTAGCTGTCCACGGCGCGGCGTGCCTCGCGCAGCGCCCGGTCGCGCGGCGCGAAGCGTCCTGAGAAATCGGCCGACAGGTGCGTCCGGAGCGCTCGAAAGTCGCCTGAGGCCAGCTCGTGGGCGACCCGCCTCGAGGCGGCGTGAATCCGCTCCCGGTCCGTTTGCACGACCCGCTCGAGGGCGAACGCCGCCACGGTCAGCAACACCGGAAGCGCCAGCAGCGCCGCCGTCCTACGCGTGCGGCGCTCGTACCAGATCGCCGCCAGGACCAGTTCGCCCAGGGCCAGGCCCACATAGAGGTACAGCGGGTCTTCCAGCAGCGTTCGGCGGATCGCGTCCATCACCGGTATTGTAGGCGGGGCGTATGCGGGGCTAAAGTTCGCTCGCCACGCGAGGCGATAAAGCAAGCGGACGATTCATGGCCCGCAGACGGAAAAGCTCGCCAGAGCCGATGCGCATCTCCGCAGCCGCCCAGGCCGCCGGCGTCAGCAAGCAGACGGTGGAGTACTACATCATGCTGGGGCTGATCGAGCCCATCCGCGTCGAGGGCAAGCGGTCGCGCCTGTTCGACGACGAGCTGGTCCGGCGAATCCGATTGATTCGCCAGATGAACGAGGCCGGGTACGCCCTGCGAGACATCCGCGACACCTATCTCCGCCGGCGATAGCGTGCCCCAACGGCGCGCGCCGCCCGGCCGACGGACACCCATGCGGGGAGGGGGCGGTTCGGCTACAATGGCGGCCGCGCCATGGCAAAGAAGTTCGTCAAAATCTCGCTGGCGACGAAGTTTCGCGTGCTGTTCGGCGCGGCGGTGATCGGCATCATCGCCGTGGCGCTGGTGGTTCCGTGGTACTTCATGGAGCTTCTGGCCGAGCGTGGCGTGGAGCGGACCGCCTCGGAGCTGACGCGCCTGCGCTACAACGAGTACGTGCGGGAGCACCGCGAGGGGCACGGCGCGGCGGACGCCGCGGCCGATGACGCCCACAGCGACGTGGTGGCGCTGTACGCCGGGGCGGGCGACGCGGAAGGCGCCACCGGGCCCAGGTTCGTTCCGTTGGTGCCCGGCAAGGCGGCGCCGTCGCTGGATGCTGCCGGGCGCGACGCGCGGAAGGCGTTCCAGCAGACGCCGGGGCAGGATCTGGTCGTCTTCGCCGCCGAGGGACAGCGCGGGCAGAAGGTCTATCGCAGCTTCCGTGCCGTACGCATCGGTCAGAGCTGCGCCGAGTGCCATCGCAGTCAGCAGCGCCCCGAGCTACCGGTCGAGCCCGGGCAACTGGTCGGGATGATCGGGATGACGATGCCGGCCTCGGCGGCGGCGGGCGACCTGATCTGGTGGACGCGCGGGGCGTTCGTGGCCGGTGCGGGCCTGGCGGCGTTGCTGGCGTTCTTTCTGTTCGCGATCATCTCGCAGCGGCTGGTGCTGCGTCCGGTGCGGAAGCTGCGCGAGGTTTCCGACAAGGTCGCCGAGGGGGACCTGTCCGTCCGCAGCTCGCTGGATACCGGCGACGAGCTGGAGCGCCTCGGCGAGAGCGTCAACGAGATGCTCGATGCGATCGGCGACCAGCACAACAAACTCCGCGCCGCCAACCGGGCGCTGGACCTGAAGCTCAACGAGCTGGCCGAGGCGAACGTCACGCTCTATCAGGCCAACCAGGTCAAGAGCGAGTTCCTCACGAACGTCAGCCACGAGCTGCGGACGCCCCTGAACAGCATCATCGGCTTCGCCGACCTGCTCGCCGAGCGCGACGACGAGCGCGTGGCGCGCTACGGGCGGAACATCGGCGAGGCGGCCAAGAGTCTGCTCCGCATGATCAACGATCTTCTGGGCCTGGCGAAGATCGAGGCCGGAAAGGCGGAGGTCCGGCTCGATAAGGTCTCCGTCGTCGACACCTGCCAGACGATGGTGACGCTGATGAAGCCCCAGGCCGACAAACGCTCCATCGAGCTGGACCTGTCGCTGGAGGCGAATATCCCGGTCATCCGCACGGACCCGGGCAAGCTGCAGCAGATACTCTACAACCTGTTGTCCAACGCGGTGAAGTTCACCCCGCCGGGCGGGAAGGTGACCGTCACCGCCAGCAGCGAGACGGTGAGGCGAAATGGCGCCGAGCGGCAGGAGGTGGTGGTGGCCGTCCGGGACACCGGTCCTGGGCTCTCGCAGGCCGACCAGGAGCACATCTTCGAGAAGTTCTACCAGGTCGACCGCACGCTGACGAAGGAGTCGCAGGGCACCGGTCTGGGCTTGGCGATCGTGCGGGAGCTGACGCCGCTGCTGGGCGGGCGGCTGACGGTGGACAGCGCCCCGGCGCACGGGGCGACGTTCGCGATTCACCTGCCCGTCGAGGGTCCGGACCTCGAGACCGACAGCGACGAAGGCGAGCAGACGTAGCGGCTACGGCGTCTGGATGCGCGATCCGCCGGCAGCGCCGGCGCCGCCCTGACCCTGCGGTCCGACCGGGCCAGCCCGCCCCGGAGCCGTTGCGCCGGTCACCTGCTGGGCGATCTCAACGTAGATCATCCGCACCTGGTACAGCGCCTGGTCCAGCGCCTTACGCTCCTCGTCGCTCAGGTTGCCCTGGACCTTCTGCTCGAGCACCTTCAGCGTGTCGATGTGGTGCTTGGCCAGCTCCAAGTCCACGTAACGCCGGCCGGACTGCGGGTCCTCCATCCCGCCCAGCGCCATCACCGCCTGGGCCGCCAGCGAGTTGACCAGCGTGGTGAAGCTGGCCGGGGGAAGCTCCCGCTGCCCGCCGGCGTCGGCGCCGCTCCGGGCGGTTTTCTGCTCGGCCTGGCGGGCGAGTTTTTCCTTCTCGGCCTGGGCTTGGGCCTTCCAGTCGTCGTCGACGTAGATATTGGACTGCACGTCTTCGCCGGCGCCCTGCTGGGTCGGTTGCTGTTGCTCGTCTTTCTGCTCTTCGGGCATCGTGGCGTCCTCTCGTGTCGCGCCGGGCGGCATGGCCCGGGCCGGTGGTATTGTACCCGCTCGCCCCCGCATCGTTGCAAATCACGCTCCTGCGATGCGAGGCATGGGCATGGGCTCGCGGCGCAGGTCGGCCTGGAGGAACTCGTGGAGCATGCGGGATTTGAGCCCGGCGGCGTCGGGTTCGCCCCACAGGTTGCGCCGCTCGTTCGGGTCGTCGACCAGGTCGAACAGCTCCCCGTCGTCGCCGTCCCGGTAGACGGTGATCTTGTACCGCTCGTTGACGTAGCTGCGCATGTGAAAATGCCGCGTACCGTGATGATTCTCCGTGATCGACGCCCGCCGCGCCGCCGGCCCGCCCCGCCACGTGTCGAGCTGACTGACACCCTGCATCACGCCGGGAATCTCCGGACCGGCCGCATCGAGGAACGTCGGCGCCAGGTCCACCAGGTTCTGGATCGCCCGGGACGTGCCCCCGGCCGGAACGTGACCGGGCCAGCGAGCCACGAACGGCAGCCGCAAGAGATCCTCGTAATGGTGAATCGCCTTGGCGGTCAGGCCATGCTGACCGAGGAAATGCCCGTGATCCGTCGTGAAGATCACGATGGTCTGCTCGGTCAACCCCATCCGGTCCAGCGCCGTGAGCACCTGTCCGATGTGGTGGTCCATCAGCGAGACCATGCCGTAGTAGACGGCCATATCCTTTCGCAGCTCGTCCGGCTTGCGGCGCTGCGGATGTCCGCCGTGGATCGCCTCGCCGTGGCGGGCCTGCTTCCACCAGTCGACGTCGTCTTCCTGCGTCTTGCGGAAGTGGATGGGGTTGGCGTCGTGCTCGCCCTCGGCGCAGGTTCCGGGCTGCATGTCGTCGGGGTCGTACATGCTGGCCCACGGTTCCGGGGCGAGGTACGGCGGGTGGGGGTCGTGGAAGCTGGACCAGCAGAAGAACGGCCGGTCCTCGGTGACCGCCCGTTCGATCTGCGCGACGGTCCGCTCGGCGGTCCAGCGGCTGTAGTGGTATTCCTGCGGCAGGGACCAGTGTCGGTGGTCGCGGAGGTAGTAGGGCTCGTCTTGGCTGTCCGGTTCCGGCGGCCAGGGGCGGAAGTAGTCCCGCCAGTTGTCCAGCCCGTTGTCCTCCATCCAGATGGCGTAGTGCTGACCGACGTGGGACTCGTCGGCGTGCATGCGGGCGATCTCGACGTGCTCGAAGCCGTACCAGGGCCCGTGCATGCGTCGCCAGTAGTCCAGGTCCCGCAGCAGCGGCTGGCACTCGATGGACTCCATGCCGTAGCGGCGCGCCAGCGGCTGGAAGTGCGCCTTGCCGACCAGCGAGGTGAAATACCCCGCCCCGCGCAGCGCGTCGCCGACGGTGGGCACGTCCTCGAACAGCTTGGTTCCCAGCGACCACGCGCCGTGATGCGAGGGGTACATGCCGGTCAAAATGCTCGCGCGCGTGGGCGTGCAGGTCGGGTTGGGGCAGTAGGCGCGATCGAACCGCGTTCCCTCCTCGCACAGGCGGTCCAGCGCGGGGGTGCGGATGCGGTCGTTGACCGCTCCCAGCGTCGAGTAGTGCTGCTGGTCCGACGTGATCAACAGGATGTTCGGACGTGACGACATAAGCTACCGTGTGTCCGCGCCGAGCGGGGGGCGCTACGAGTCGCCCAAGGCCTCCAGGTCCGCCAGGTCCTGCCCCCGTCCGGCCGCGCGCTTGTTGGCAACGAGCTGCGGCCTTCCGATGACGGGAACTCGCACGTTACCGTATACCGCTTCCTCGCGGTGCGCCCAGGCCGTCGGCCAGTCGACGCCGTCGATCGACGTGACGATATCGACGCGAACCGGCGAAACGCCGAGCTGGATGACTTTGCGCGGCAGGCGGAAGTCCTCGGGCGCCAGCCCGACGTCGCCGAAACCGAATTCCTCCAGCGCCGCCATGATCCGCTCGGCATTGGCATGCGACGGTTCGACGTACAGGTCCATATCGCCGGTGTACCGGGGCACACCGTGGTGCGCCAACGCGTATCCGCCCACCACGAGGTAAGCGACCTCATGCGCGTTGAACAACGCGAGCAGATCGCGGAAGTCGGGGTAGATCTCCATGAGCTTGTTTTCGCAGGAAGTCCACGGCCTGGAGGCGCTGCTCCGGGGGGCGCGACAGCCAATACGCCACGTCGCGTCTCTTGGCGTCGGGGTCGTGCAAGTCACGTCTGGCCGCGACCTTCCGGATCATGAGCGGATTATCCCGCCGAGCCGGGCGAAAGTAAACCCGTCGCCGGTCGCGAGCCATTTGCGATCTGGCCTTTGTCCGTAGAGCGGGCAGCACCGCCCGGGCGTGGCGAGGGCATCCGGCCGGCCCGTCCATACGGACGGCCGTATGGCCGCGTCCCGGACATGC
>JBMCUM010000139.1:0-5522 GCA_048622595.1 Planctomycetota bacterium
GTCTCCGGGCGGGTCAACGTTGCGGCCGAGTTGGCCGCGTGCAGGCGCAGGCGCCCGGCTCCGCCGCAACGCGCCGCCACGTCGCGGAACAGGCGGACCTGCTCGGCGGTGACGTCGACTGCGCCGCTTCGAACGGGCTCGTCGGCGATGGCGAAGTGCGTGTACAGTCCGTCGAGCTCGACGCCCCCGGCGTCCCGCAACGTCGCGACCAGCGAGGCCGCCCGATCGGCGGGGATGCCGGACCGCCCCATTCCGGTATCGACCTTGACGTGGACGCGCGCGGGGCGGGCGGCGTCGCGTGCGGCGCGGCGGACCTCGGCGACCTCCGCCGGGGCGACGACGGTGAGGGTCACGTCGCGGGCGACCAGGTCGCGCAGCACGGCGGCCCGCTCACCGCCGTCGCCATGCGCGCACGCCGAGAAGAACATCAGCACCGGCCCGTCGTAGCCCGCATCGCGCAGCGCCAGCGCCTCGCCGGGCGTGCTGACGGCCAGCCAGTCGGCGCCGGCGGCGATGGTTTCGAGCAACCCGCCCAGCCCGTGTCCGTACGCATCGGCCTTGACCACCGCGCAGACGTCCGTGCCCGCGGGCACCGCCCGCCGCAGCGCCGCCAGGTTCGCCGCAACCGCCGACGCCGATACGTGCGCCGTCAGATAGCTGCCCACCGGACGCCCCGGACGTGCCGCGGGCTCGTAGCGTCCCTCGGCGGGCTGTCGCTGGTCGGTCGCGTGGGGCTTCGATCGGCGCGGATCGTCGGCCATGAGAGCCTCCCTTCGACGGTTGCGGGATTATACCGCGCCGACGGCGCCGCGCGGAGGACGCCGTCGCGCCGGGGCGCGGGGCTTTCCACCCACCCGCGCGTGGCGTTATCATGCGCCTTCGGCGCCGTCGCCGGGAGAACGCCATGCGCATCGTGGCCGGAACGCACAAGGGGCGGAACCTGCTGTCCCCGCCCAAGGGCGCCGCGGCGCGCCCGATGACCGGAAGCGCGAAGGAGTCGCTGTTCCAGATTCTCGCCCGCCACCTTCCCGGCGCCGTGGTGTTGGACCTGTACTGCGGGACCGGGACGCTGGGCATGGAGGCGATCTCCCGGGGAGCGGCGCGGGTCGCCTTCGCCGAGCGGGACTCGACCGTGGTGCGGCGCCTGGAGCGGAACATCGCTCGGCTGGACGCGGGCGACCGGTGCAGCGTGTGGCGCGGCGACGTGACGGTGCAACTGGCATCGTGGCTGGACGAGCTGGACGCGGCGGTGGACGTGGCTTTCGTGGATCCGCCGTACGCCGCGACCCGCCGGTGGGACTGGACGCGGGTCGCCCAGCGGGTCTTCCGTCCGCTGGCGGCGCACCTGGCGGCGGACGGCGTGGTGGTCCTGCGGCTGCCGGACGACGTGCCCGCGCCGGAATCGATCGCCGGGCTGGTCGCCCGGCGCGTCAAGAGCTACGGCGACATGACCGTCACGCTGCTGCGCCGAGGCGAGGAGGCGGGCTGAGCGCATGGCCAAGCAGTCGTACGCCTATTTCGAGCCGGAGAAGATCGCGCGCCTGCGCAACCTGAGCCTGGTGGCCAAGGCGGCGGTCGAGGGGTTCATCACGGGCCTGCATCGTAGTCCGCACCGGGGTTTCTCGGTGGAGTTCACCGAGCATCGGGAGTATTCCCCCGGCGACGACATCCGCCACCTGGACTGGGTGGCGTGGGGGCGGTCGGACCGCTACTACATCAAGCAGTACGAGCAGGAGACGAACCTCCGCGCCCATATCCTGCTGGACTCCAGCGCGTCGATGAACTACCGCCATGAAGCGGGGCTGACCAAGTTCGCCTACGCCTCGTTCCTGGCGGCCTGCCTGAGCTACCTCATGTGCCGCCAGCAGGACGCCGTGGGCATGATCGCCTTCGACGAGCAGGTGCGTTTCCACCTGAGTCCGTCGTCCACGCCCGCCCACCTCGACCGCCTGTTCAAGCGGCTCGAGGCGCTGCGACCGGGACAGCGCACCGCCCTGGCCGAGACGTTCCACCAGCTCGCCGAGCGGATCGCCAAGCGCGGACTGGTCGTGGTGATCTCCGACCTGTACGAGGACCAGGACGACATTCTCCACGCCCTGCAGCACTTCGTGCACAAGAAGCACCAGATCATCCTGTTCCACGTGCTCGATCCGGCCGAGCTGGAGCTGCCCTTCCAGCGCACGCACACGTTCGTGGACATGGAAACGGGCGAACGGATGCTGGTCGACCCCCGGCAGATCCGCGAGACCTACCAGGAGGAGGTCAACGCATTCGTGGACCGCTACCGGCGGGAGTGCTCGCAGCACAACATCGAGTACGTCGTCGCCCGCACCGACGAGCCGTACGACCGCATGCTCCTGCGCTACCTTGCCGGGCGGAGGGCGGCGCTGCGATGACCGTCCTGGCCCTGCAATTCACCACCCCCGCGCTGCTGATCGGACTGGTCGCCGCGGCGATCCCCGTGGCGTTGCATCTGCTGGCCGCGGCGCGCGCCCGCGAGGCGAGCTTCCCCACGCTGCGGTTCCTCCGGCGCAGCATGCAGCGGACGGCGCGCCGACGGCGGGTGCGGAACTGGCTGCTGCTGATCCTCCGCTCGCTGCTGCTGGGGCTGCTGGCGTTCGCCGTCGCCGAGCCCTACTCGCAGACCTCCGCCCAGGCGCCCACCGGACCGGCGCCCTACGCGGCGGTGATCCTCATCGACAACAGTCTGTCGATGACGGCGGCGGTCGACCCGAACCGCCCCGCCGGACCGACGCTGTTCGACCGCGCGAAGGCCCAGGCGGGCGAGCTGCTCAGCGACGAGCATCCGCCCGACCAGGCCGCCGTGATGACCACGAACGCCCCGCCCCGTTCGGGCGCCGCGGACGAACCGCAACGGCTGCGGCGCGATCCGACCGAGCTGCGCGGGCGGCTGGCGGCGATGGATGCGCCCGCAGGCGGCCCGGACCGTCTCGCCAGCCGTCTGCGGCGTGCGGCCGAGCTGCTGCGCCGCGCCGAGCAGGACCGGCGCGTGATCTACCTGTTCACCGACGCCCAGGCCAGCGCCTACGGGGCGCTGGACCGCATCGCCGCCCTGTCCGGCGCCGGAGACATCCGCCTGGCGGTGGTCCGCCCCGTCGCCCAGACGCCGCCCAACGTCGCGGCCGGCGATCTGTCCGTCACCGGGCCCGGCGTGCTGGGGCGCCCCCTGCGGATCGCCGCGACGCTACGGAACTTCTCGCCGACCGACGCGCGCGTCACGGCGGCGGTGACGGTCGGCGACGAGCCGGTAGGCCCGTCGCGGACGGTCCGTCTCGCGGCGGCGGGCGATGAGGGCGACCGGCAATCCGTCGAATTCGACTACGTCCCGCGGACCGTGGGCGCCGTCGAGGGTCGCCTGCTCGTGCGTCCGGCCGGGGCGGAAACCGCCGACGCCCTGGCGATCGACAACGACCTGCCCTTCCGCATCGAGATCCGCGACCGGGCGCGGGTGCTGGTGGTGCATGGCCCGACGGGGCGCGACGAGCCGCCCGGATACGCCCCGTCCGATGCGCTGCAGACGGCGCTGAGCCCGTTCGACGATCCGACCCAGCCGTGGCCCGTCGCCTTGCGTCCGGCCGACGGCGTCCCGGCCTCGACGTTCTCGCCCGACCAGCTCGGCGGGATGCACGCGGTATTCTTCGCCGACGTGCCCGCCTTCTCGCCCGACCAGGCCGAAGCCGTCGCCGCCTTCGCCCGCGACGGCGGGCGGGTTGCGCTGTTCCTCGGGCCCTACGTGGACGTGGAGAACTACAACCAGCGACTGGGCGTCGACGGCGCCGACCTGCTGCCCGGAACCCTGCATGCTGCGGTGGGCCAGCTCGGCGGCGGGCGCGACGGCAGCGTCCTGTCCCGCCGCCCGGACGGGACGCATCCGCTGCTGGCGGGGCTCTACGAGGACGCCTCCCGCTACCCGCGCGTCGCCGTGATGCGCTACTACCCCATCGAGCTGCACCGCGCCAATGTCACCGTCCCGCTGCGCCACGCGCGGTCGCGGGTCGACGACGCCGGCGACCCGCTCGTGACGGTCGCGCCGTTCAGACGCGGGCGCGTGATGCTGTGCGCCACGTCGGCCTCGCCCGTGTGGAACAACCTGTCGGCCCAGCACATCTTCCTGCCCATGGTCGTGCGGATGGCGATCGGGGCAACGAGCGAGCCGCTCCCGACCGCGATGTGCGCCGCCGGCGCCACCGCCGTGCTGCCCCTTCCGGAGGACATCCCGGGCGAGGTGCGGGTCACCGTGACGCCGCCGAAAGGCGCCGACATTACCGCCCAGGTCCGCGATGGTCGCGCCGTGCTGACGGACACGTGGCGCCTGGGGCGGTACACCTGGACGGCCACCACGCCCAGCGGAACCCGCGTCGCGGCGGGTGCGCTGTTCGTTCACGCCCCGTGGGACGAGTCGGATCTGCGACCGGCCGACGCGACGGAGCTGACCGCGAAGCTCCGTGATGCCGGGCTGCAAAGCGCCCACGTCGGTGCGGAGCTTCCGGACTGGACGACCGCCGAGGCCGACGCCGGACCCGCCCCGCAGCGCCAACGCCGGTGGTGGGACCTGGTTCTGGTCGGCGTGATCGGTCTGCTGGTGGTCGAGTCGGTCGTGGCCAACCGTCTGCGGCGTCAGACGGCGAGCCATCCGGCGACGCCGTCGTAGACGAACTTGCCGCCGAAGCCGACCATCACGGCGCCGCAGGCGGCGGTGACCCAGGCGGCGCTGCGCGGACCGAGCAGGCGCGTCCCGTGGAAACTCGCCAGGGACAGCGCCTCCAGCCACGCCAGGTCGCACAACCAGTGCACCACCGCGAACAGCGCGAACGCTGCGGCGCCCAGCTCGACGGCCTGCGTCGCCAACGCCAGACCCACCGTCGCCCACCAGATGAGGAAGTACGGGTTCCCGGCGCTGAGGATGATGCCCGTAGCCACCGGACCGCGCCGCGCCGGCGCGGCGTCCGTCGCGGCCACCCGTCGGGCCCACAGCAGCATCCGCGCGCCCATCGCCAGCAACGCCGCACCGCCGACCAGCCCGATGCCCACGCGCACCGGCGGGCTGCGGAACCACGCCCCGGCGCCGAGGACGATCAGCCCCATCAGCGGCAACTCGACCACGCCGTGCCCGACGGCGACCCACGCCCCGGCATGGCGACGGCGCGACCCGGCGTCGACCGTCGCAGCCGTCACCGGACCCGGCGCCAGAACGCCGGACAGTGAAACCACCACCGCCTGCACCAGGAACAGCGCGATCGCAACGCCCATCGCGTCCTCCGGACCGGCTACTTCGACTCGGCCGCCTTCTCCCAGGCGGCGATTTCCTTCAGCCGGTCCATGATGGGAAGGTGCTGCGTGCAGGCCTCCTCGCAGCGGGCGCACTCGATGCACTCATCCGCCTCGGCCCAGCGACCCACCAGCAGCCCCCAGTTGTGCTGCGTGCCGACCTGCGAGATCATCTGCTCGTCGGACTTACCGAACAGCAGCTTCTCGTTGTACCACTGCATGTAGGCCGGAAC
>JBMCUM010000140.1:0-5500 GCA_048622595.1 Planctomycetota bacterium
GCGGGCTCGCAACTACCGCAGCGTTCTCGCCGAGCCCGTCGGCCGGAAACCGCCGTCGCTTCCGTGCCACCGAATCGTCTCCTTCCCAGGCCTCGCCGGCCCATCCTATCCCCAGACAATTCCACCTTACACGCGCGCCCAGTTTTCGGGGACAAGCTCAGCGCAGTATCGGTCAGCCCATGTTCTCGTCCGCGTTTATCGGTGTTCATCCCCCCTCCGCCGTGGCGAAAACCGTCGGAACTTTCGTTGTAATGCTAGAGGTACTTTCCGGTCAGCAGCTCGAGGGCGTGTTTGGTCTCGTCGGCGATCTGCGCGCGGTCGGACCAGATGGCCATCTCCAGCGCGTCGTGGGCGGCGCTCGGCGTTTCGGCGATCCGGCCGAACCGGGACACGGCGGTCCGGATCAGCTTCACCGCGTTGGCGGTGGCGTCGGTGAGGTTGTCGAGAATCTCCCTGAGCAGCTCGTGCTTGTCCAGGTCGGCCGGTGCGGGCTTCCAGCAGTCGTAGTCGCTGACGAGGCAGACCATGGCGTAGGACATCTCCGCCTCGCGGGCGAGCTTGGCCTCGGGCATGCAGGTCATCCCGATGAGGTCGCCGCCCCACCAGCGGTGCATTTCGCTTTCGGCGCGTGTGGAGAACGCCGGGCCCTCCATGCACACGTACGTCCCGCCGTCGTGGGCGGTGGTCTCGACGGCGTCGGCGCAGCCCAGCAGGTGCTTCCGCAGGACGCCGCAGAAGGGCGCGGCGAACTCGATGTGTGCGGCCAGTCCGGCGTCGAAGAAGGTCCCTTCGCGTCGGTAGGTCTTGTCGATGACCTGGTCCGGGATCACGAGCTGGCGCGGGGCGTACTGGTCGCGCAGCGAGCCGACGGCGCCGGAGGCGATCACGTGCGTGCAGCCCAGGCGCTTCAGCGCGTAGATGTTCGCGCGGTAGTTGACGGCGGAGGGGTTCAGGAGGTGCCCGGGTCCGTGGCGGTTGAGCACGGCGATGTCGGTTTCGTCCCAGGTGGTCAGGATGATCCTGTCGGAGGGCTGTCCGAAGGGCGTCTCGACGGCGACGGTCTGCCCTTCGGTCTGCTCGCACAGGGCGTCCCCGAGCCCGCTTCCGCCGATGATGCCGACTTTCGCCTTGGCCATGGTGCGGATATCTCCCGTTGGGGTCGTCACGCGCGTCTGCGGCGACGTGGCGCCGCGGGCAGAGCTTACTCGCTTTTGCGCCGGGGATTCAAGATGGTGCGTACGGCGTCGCGGATGCTGGGGGTGGTGACGGTGCGGACCTCGGGCTCGGCGAGCGTTCCGGTGACGCGCACCTCCACGATCTCGCGAACGATGCCCTCGAGCAGCTCGCGGATGCTGTCGATCCGCGGAAGCGCCGCCGATTCCGTGCGGAGGAAGGTCAGGTTCACCTTGCGCGTCGCCAGGTCCAGAGTCCCGGAGCCCACGATGGACACGGCCGCACCCCCGAGGTGGATCTCGCGGAACACGAGCATCTGATCGGTCAGGTGATACTCGATGAACCCGTCGGTCACCGACGAGCTTCCCGGGACGCTCAGGTAGATGATCTGCAGGGCGCTGAGCAGAACGGGCAGCTTGCTGATGCGGGCCTTCGAGATGCGCAGTTGTCCGGAGGCGCGGCGGTCCCTGGTCCGTCCGACCGCGGCGGTGATCTCCATGCGCCCCTGGAGGCGTCCGGCGACACGGGGCCCGTCGGCGGGGAGCACCTCCGCGAGGTCCATCTCGTCGAACGTCACCAGAAGGTGGTAGCGCACGGGGCGTTCGAGCGCCACGAAGCCGCGACCGTCCACCGCGCCGCCGTAGGTGCGCCCGAACATCTCCTTGATGAACACGCGCTTCAGCCTGGCGGGCTTGACCACCTTGGCGGTGACATCCTGCGCCCGCGGGTCGCCGTCGAGGGCGACGTCGACGCCGGTGGCTTCGGCGGTCAACGCGACGCCGTCGGCGGTTTTCGTAGCGCGTCCGGCGACGGTCCCGGTGACGGTCGCGGTTCCGGCGGTGGTGCGGACGCTCAGCTCGGGCAGGACGATTTGTCCGGAGAAGTCCCATTCCGCCAGCTCGCGCGGCGCGGTGCGGGTCGCCGGGGCGGTGGTCGGTCGCGACGCCGGCGCGTCGCGCGTGCGCCACACGAGCCGCGCCGGTTCGAGGCGGATGTCGAACCGGCCGCTGGGGCGCAGGCGCCCCACGGCCTCGGAGACCGGCGCCGGAAGCGCGGCGAACCGCTCGGCGCTGACCGGCAGGCCCGTAGCGACCAGCCGCAACTCCGCGGTGACCTGCTCGGGCTCGTACCGGACCGTGCCGCTCAGCAACCCCACCCGGGCGCCGTCGACGGCGCGGGTCGAGGACAAGTCGCCGAGAACCACCTTCCCGGGTGTGGCGGCGATGATACCGGCGGTCTCACCGGCGCCGCCGAGCTGCAACCGGTAGGGCAGGTGCGGGTAGCGGAACGTCGCGTCCCGCGGGACGAGGCGGACGTCGAAGTCCGGCCGGCGATCGCGGGCGCTGACGTAGCGGCGCACCTCGACGTCGGCGCGACCGGCGGGCTCGAAGCGCCGCCACAGCTCGCGCACCTCCGCGGGCAGAGCGTCCCGCAACGCCGGCCCGAGGGCCGCGCCGTCCAGGCGCCCGGCCAGACGGACCTCACCCGCCGGACCGAAGGAGACCTGCCCGCTCAGTCGGGCGCGCGTCACGGGGCCTTGGGGGTTGGCGTGCACGCCGCGCAGCGCGCGGATGTCCAGCCCGTCGGGGGTGATGCGCACTTGGCCCTCGGCGTCGGACAGCGCATAAGGGAACGCATCGCAGCGGAGGCGGACGCGGCGGAAATCGGCGATCACGTCGTAGTCCACCGGCTCGCCCGCCGTCTGTCGCAGTCGGGCCTGCACGTCCCCCAGGCGCCCGGAGGCGTGCAGGGAGCGCACGGCCTTTCGGGCGGACGGGGCCAGCGCCTCGTTGAGCGTCTCGTCGAGGGGGACGTTATCGGCCTCGACGGTCAGGTCCACTTTGAAGCGGTCGGTATCGACGTTGTCGATGCGTCCGTAGAGGAAGAACTCGGCCGGACCCGCCACGCCGTGGATAGGCCCGGGCCCGCCGGGGCGACGCTCGTACGGCGCGGGGATGTGCACGTCGTCGCCGCGGATGATCACCCTCCCGCCGACCACCGAGACCGGGTAGGGGAAGAATCGGTGCAGCACCCGTAGCGGCCCGCGGTCGCTGGGGTGGACCCGCAACTCGACGGTCTCGGGCGCGTCGCCCCCGCTGTGCCACAGGTGCAGCTCGAGCGTGCCCGCGCCGGACGGGCGGATGTCGCGCCAGACCCCGCCGAGCCCGGCGGCGCGCATCGCCTCGCCCACGTCGGCGTCGAGGGCGACGTCGGCGGCGTGGAGGGTCAGATCGTAGCTCGGGCGGGTCGGATCGGGCACGACCGTGCCCTCGCAGCGGACCGTTCCGCCCCCGGCGGGCGTGCCGGTCAGGTCCAGCGCGACCTGCTCGCGATCGAACGTTACCGTCCCGTGAAGGTCGCTGACGGGGTGCGGAAACGCCCTGGCCCGCACGGTCACGTCGCGCAGCTCCGCCCGACCGGACACGCGGGCGGGCGCGTCCGGCGATGCGGCGATCTCGACCTCGGCGTCGCAGCGCCCGCGCGGGCGGAACTGCTCGCGGAGCGGCGCGACCGCGGCGCCCACCGACCCGGTCGCCGGCAGGCGCGACAGGTCCACGTCCTCCAGCGCCACGGTGGCCGTGAACCGCCCGCCCGTCTCGCCGCGGTACTCGCCGGCGGTCAGGGCGAACCGCCCCATGGCGTGTCGGGGTTGCGTCGCGGCCGGGCGGGTAGACGCGCGTTCGGCGAGGAGACGGCCTTGCACGTCTTCGAACCGGACGTTGCGGCTTTCACCGGAGTGTTCGAAATGCAGGGCTCCGGTCACCTCGTCGGCGGCGACGCCGCCCAGAGGTCCGGCCAGGCGGAGGCGGGCGCCTTTGAACAGCAGCATGCCCTTCTCGCCCTTGCGGGTCCAGAGCAGCTCGCAGGGCCCGCGGGCGTCGGTGACGTGCCGTCCGATCAGCCCGCGCAGCTCCGGGACGAACTCGCCGAGGTCGGACAGGTCCATCTCGACGCGGGCCTCGACCGGCTCGCCGCGCCCGACGTCGATGACCAGGGTGACCAGCGACTGGCGGCCGGTCTCGCTCATCACGAGCTCGTAGAGCCCCTGCTCGCGCGCCAGCAGCGACATGTCAAACGCCATCTGAGGGCGGTCTTCGTCACCGGGCGTGAACAGCTTAACGTTCCGCAGCTCGATAGGCGGCAGCCGACCCGGCGCGCCCTCGCCCGGCGGTCGGCGGCGGCGCGACAGGTCGCGGAGGCGCTCGACGTTGCTGACGCCGTCCTCGTAGCGGACCCGCAGGTCGGTGTCCGTGCACACGACGCGCGTGGGCTCGAACCGCGCCGCGGTCAGCAGCGCCCACGGACGATGGGACAGCACCACGCGCCGCGCGTGAAGCATGGGGCGTGGCGCGTCGGCGCCGGGAAGGCGGAGCGTGACGTCCTCCAGAACCACCCGCCCGAACAGGCGGAACTCCGCGTCGCGCACGTCGACCCGGGCGCCGGTCATCGCCTCGAGGTAGTCCTCGGCCATGTCGCGCACCCGCGCGCTGTTCGTGAAGTACCAGTACCCGTAGACGGACGCGGCGATCAGCGCCAGGACGATCAGCCCGGTGCTGCGGCGGCGCGCGGAGATGTACCGCCATGACCGCTGCTGGCGCAGCACACGCCGCAATGCCTGGAGTCGCCCGCCCATGGACCGTCGTATTGTCGCAAATCGTTCGCCGACCGACAACGCGAACCGCGCCGGCGCTACTGGTCGCGCGCGCAGCCGGTCAGCAGCGCCGAGACGAGCTGCGCCATCGTCAGCAGGTCCAGCAGGTTGTGGTGCAGGATGTCCCCCATCCGCCGGGCGTCGCCCGTGGCGACGAAATCGTGATACGCCTCCGGGATCGCCGCGTCGGGAATGTCGCCCCTGCGATGCCGACCGCACAGGACCGCCTCCAGCGTCTGCAGGCGGCAGTTGGGCACGTCGCGGCGCCACCGCCGCCGCGGCGGGGCGGGGATGAACACGGATAAACGCCGATGAGAGCATGGCCTGAACGATACTGCGCCGCCTTCACATGCAGCCGCAACGGTCGAGCAGCTCGTCCCGGAGGCATCATTCCACATCTCATCGGTGTTCATCCGCGTTGATCCCGGCTGGCGTCTTTCGCATAGCGGCCGAAGTTGCGTTGTCGTCTTAGAGCAGTTTGCAGAAACCCTGTCGCCCTCTTCTGGTTGCGGCTTCGCCCGGCGGCGTCCGGCTGCATCGATCCGTACGGGTCTGCTTCGCCGTCCTTGCCGGGCTGGTCCTCACGGACGAACAGGACGACAATCTGTCTGCAAAATGCTCTAAGCGGTGTTAGGTGAATCTTACGGGATTCAGCCGATGGTTCCGGAGGCGGGG
>JBMCUM010000141.1:0-5375 GCA_048622595.1 Planctomycetota bacterium
GGCGAGGCGACGGGCGGGCGGGCCGGCGACGGCGAGCAGCCCGTCGCGACGGATGCCGACGACGACGATGCAGTCGAGGCGCCCGAGACCCGCCCGGCGACCCGGCGGGCGCCGCGTCAGCGGTGGCTCGTCTGGCAGGCGCGCCGCGCGAAACAGCGCCGGATCGGCTCGCTGGATGCCGACAGCGGGTACCTCTTCGAGCTGGAGCTGGACAACCGCGCCGCGGGGCTGCGCACGGTCCGCCTGACGAACTACTACGAGACGGTCGCCGACAAGCGCCTCGCCGCGGAGGACCCCGCCCGCTACGCCCGCGTCCTGGCCGAGGAGCGGCAGAAGCCGCGCGACCAGCGCAAGTACCAGGGGCGCTACCGGGTCGTCACGCCCGTGGCGGCGGACGAAGGGGAGCTTCTTTCCCTCGCCACGGACGCGGTCACGATGCGCACCAGGCACGCCGGGACGGTCACGGTGAACCTGCGGAAGACCAGCCGCTGGCAGTTCGCCCCCGTCCGTGAGGACCGCGCCGTTTTGACCTGGCGGCTGGACCGCCAGCTCCACACGGACCCGTCGCAACCCAGTGTGGTCGTGCCCTACCTCGAGCTGCGCAAGACCTACGAGATCGCCGAGAACGATTACTCCATCAAGGTCACGCTGGAGGCGGTGAACCTTCTGACGCCCGAGAACTTCGACGAGCGCGACGGGCAGACACCGCTGAAGCGGCCGCTCAGCGACGAGCAGCGCCGCGATCTGGAGCAGGACGCCGAGACGATGGAGGTGTCGCTGGAGCAGTCCGGGCCTGTGGGGGTTCCGCGGGAGGACCCGCGCAGCGACGGCCGCCACCTCGCCACCGGGCGGGTGGTGGACATCCAGGCCGGAACGGTCGAGGCGGAGCTGACCGCGCGGAAGAAGTTCCTGGAAAAGAACGAAGCGGGCAAACGCGTGGAGGTCGGTCGCAGCGGCGGCGGCGAGCCGGTCGTGTGGATCGGCGCGGTCAACAAGTACTTCGGCGCGATGACGTACCTGGTCCCGCCGCAGGACGAGAACGGCCGGACGTTGCACGCGCCGGGGTACGACGCGAAGTTCTACTTCGCTTCGTTCGCGCAGGGTTGCGGTACGGGCACGGAAGTGCCTTTCCGCGCGGTGCGCCCGGGCGACGACGGGGCGTTGCGCGTCCGCTACGACACCTTCGCCGGGCCCAAGCGCCGCCGGTTGTTCAGCGGCGAGGGGGATCTTCCGGCGCGTCCGCTGTACCGCAAGCTCGCCTATCGCGACACGGTCAGCACGCGGTCGTGTTTCTGCGCGTTCGGGTGGCTGACGCGGCCGATGATGTGGCTGCTGGACCAGCTTTCGTTCGTCAACTACGGTGTGGCGATCATCCTTCTGGTGGCGGTGGTGCGTCTGGTGCTGCACCCGCTGACCAAGAAGGGGCAGGTCTCGATGATGAAGATGCAGAAGCTCGCCCCACAGATGCAGAAGCTCAAGGAGAAGCACAAGGGCGACAAGGAGACGCTCAACCGGGAGATGATGAACCTCTACAAGCAGGCCGGGGCGACGCCCATCCTGGGCTGCCTGCCCATGATCCTGCAGATGCCCATCTGGGTGGCGCTGTTCACGGGGCTCAACTCGGCCGTCGAGCTGCGCCACGCGGCGTTCCTGCCGGTCTGGATCACGGACCTGGCGGCCCCGGACGCGCTGATCCGCTTCGGCTACGGGGTGAGTCTGCCTCTGATCGGCTGGACGCCGGGGCTGAACCTGCTTCCGATCCTGGTGGCGGTGGCGATGCTTTTGAACGTGAAGATGAACCCCCAGTCCCAGACGGGCGCCGGCGGCGACCAGGCCAAGCAGGCCAAGATGATGATGTACTTCATGCCGGCGATGATGCTGTTCATCTTCTACAACATGCCCTCCGGGCTGAACCTGTACATCATGACCTCCACGTTCGCGGGCGTCGCGGAGCAGAAGGTCATCCGTCGGCACATCAAGCAGCGCGAGCAGGAGCAGGCGCAGCGCGAGACCACCGTGTCCATGCCGGGCAAGAAGGCCCGCTCCCAGCGCCCCAAGAAGCCCAAGGGCCCGTTCTGGTACAAGCAGGGATGAGACGCGCCGCGGGACGCCGCCGGCGCCGAGGACGTTGCGGAGAGGGCCCATGCGCGTCGCGTTGATCGGCCCGAGCCAATCCGGAAAGAGCACGCTGTTCGCCGCCGTCGCCGAGGCCGGCGGGTCGCACGTGGACCTGTCGCGCCCGGACCGGGCGCACCTGGCGGTGGTGAAGGTGCCCGACCCGCGCGTGGACTGGCTCGCCCGGGAGTATCAGTCGAAGAAGGTCACCTACGCCGAGCTGGAGCTCCTGGACGTTCCCGGGTTCGACCTGCGCGACGAGGCGGGGCGGCAGCGTGCCCGGGCGCACTGGCCCGCCGTCCGCCAGAGCCGCATGCTGCTTCCCGTGGTCCGCGCCTTTGACGACGCGACGGTTCCGGCGTATCGCGACCGCGTGGACCCGTCGGCGGACCTGGAGGAGCTGCTGACCGAGCTGCTGTTCGCGGACCTCGAGCAGGTCGCCGCCCGCATCGAGAAGCTCAACGAGTCGCTGGGCAAGCCCACCGGCCGCCGCGACGAGCACCGGCGCGAGCTGGAGCTGATGCGGCGCATCGAGCAGACCCTCGAGGCCGAGCGCCCCGTCGCCGAGGCGGTCCGCACACCCGCCGAGGAGAAGCTCATCCGCAGCTTCGCCTTCCTGTCGCTCAAGCCGGTGCTGGTGGTGGTCAACAGCGCGGAGAACCAGCTCGGCGCGCCGAGCCCGAAGATGCCGGCCGACCTTCCGGCGATGCGCATCAGCGCCCGGATCGAGGAGGAGATCGCCGAGCTGCCGGTCGAGCAGCGGGCGGAGTTCCTCGCCGACCTCGGGGTGGGCGCCTCAGCGCGGGACGTGCTGATCCGCGCCTGCTACGAGCGGATGAACCTGGTGAGCTTCCTGACCTACAGCGAGGACGAATGCCGCGCGTGGACCGTTCCGGCCGGGACGGACGCGGTCACCGCCGCCGGCGAGATTCACAGTGACATCGCCCGGGGGTTCATCCGGGCCGAAACCGTCGCCTTCGACGACCTTCAGGCCGCCGGGGATATCAAGTCCGCCCGCGCCGCGGGCACCCTCCGCCTGGAGGGAAAGGACTACGTGGTCCGGGACGGCGACGTGATCACGTTCCGCTTCAACGTCTGACAGCGGTCGGGCGCATATCGCCGTCGCCCGGCGGTCGGTATAATTCGCGCTCGTGATGCCTTTTCGGCGCAGGAAAGTTCGGGCGGCGCGTCGCTGGTGGCAGCGGGTGTTGCGTCCGGCGGCGCTGGTGGTCGTGGCGCTGGCGGCGCTGTACGCCACGCTGCCGTGGTGGGCGCCGAGGGGGGTGCTGCGGCGGTGGGTCGCCGGGGAGATGTCGGCCCAGATGGGCGTTCCGGTGGAGATCGACTCGCTGACGCTGAGCTGGTCGCGGGGGATGGAGCTGGGCGGGCTGACGATCCACGCCGCCGACGGCGAAGGCCCGCTCGTCGTCGCCGACGCCGTGCGGATGGACTTCTCCCCGGTGGACCTGCTGCGGGGGCGCGTCGCGTGGATGGACGTGGTCCGCCCCCGCCTGTTCGTGCGGTGGGATCGCGCCGGGCGCAGCTCCGTGGCGCCGCTGGCGCGGCTGAAGTTCGACGTGATCTGCCGGCAGATCAGCTTCACCGGCGCCGAGGCCCTCATCCACCCCCCCTGGGCGGGTGAGCCGCTGCGCCTGGAGGTCGCCGCCCTGGAGGTCCGCCCGTCCGGGCGGGAGCAGTTCGGCAGCGTGACGATGACCGCGCGTCTGGTCCAGCCGGACGGCGACGCCCCGCTGAGCTTTCGCGCCACGCGGCGTCCGGCCGCGCCGCAGGCCAGCGCGTCGGTGTCGCTGGACTTCGCCGACGTGGAGATGGACCGCCTGGGGCTGATCGGCGCGCTGGACCTGCCGTTGGCGCGTCTCCGGGGGCGATGCAGCGGGTCGGTACGGTTGCGGTTGATGCGGAAGACCGGCCTGCTGGACCCGGTGTCGGTGACGCTGGAGATCGCGCAACTGGATGCCCAGTCGCTGGACGGGCCCGACCTGCCCGTGATCGAGCGCGCCGGCGTGGAGCTGACAGGCACGCTCGACCCGCTGGCCGAGACCGACCGCCTGCGTCTGGACATCACCGAGGCCCGGGTTCGCCTGCCCGGGATCGACCTCAGCGGCGAGGCGAGCGTGCTTGCCGGGACGGACGTGCAGCTTCAACGGGCGACGGCGCGGGGGACCGTGGACCCGCAGCGCCTCTCGGCGGTGCTGACGGATAGGCCTGGCGCGGCGGGTCCGATGCGGCTGGCCGGTCCGGTTCGCATCGACAAGCTCGCCCTGCGGCGCCAGGGGCGGGTGGCGCGGCTGGAGCTGGAGGTGGACGCCACGCAGGCGGTGGTCCGCGCCGCCGGACGCATCCGCAAACCGGCGGGACGACGCCTCCGCGGGCGCCTCAGCGCCGTGCTCGATGAGCGGCGCGGTCAGCTTCGCGTCGCGGCCAGCAGGGTCGAGCTCGGCGACAACTGGCTCGAACACGAGGGCAGCTACGCCGGCGTGCTCGCCGCGGCGGATCGACTCATCGCCGAGGGGGGCCCGGCCCTGTCGGGCGTGGAGGTCGTCCGCAGCGCGGGCAGGTGGCACGTGGGCGACGTCGCGGCGCTGCGGGACGTGTGGGCGGCGCTGGGACCGGTGCGGATGTCCGGGCCCGCGTCAGGCGCCTGGGAGTACGTCGGCCAGCCGGGCGGACGCGGACAGTTCGAGATCGACCTGACCGTCTCGCCCGAGGCGCGGCTCGCCGTCGGTGATCGCTTCGTCCAGCCGGACGGGAGCGAGCTGCACCTCAACGCCTCGGGCCGGGTGGTGCGACGCGGGGACCCGGGGCATGATCTCGACACGGATGTGCACGTCGAGAAGCTGGACCTCGCCGCCGGACCCGGGCGCCTGCACACCGACGGGCTGACGTTGCGGGTGCGCACGGACGCCGAGGCGACGTCCGTGACCACCTCCGGGACAGGACGGTTCGACGTCACCGCCGTCGAGTCCCTGCTGGCGTGCGTGCCGCAGGGCGTACCGGAGGCGGGGATTCGCGGCAGCATCCCCCAAGGCGGGCGGTACGTGATCGGCGCCGTCGAGGGGCGCGTCGAGGGGCACGTCGAGGTCGATCTGACGTCCCTCGATCTCGTCGTCGGCGAACTGCTGGACAAGCCCGACGGGTCGCCGGGGTCGCTGGCGCTGAGCGGGACGCTGGCGCGGGACGGGGCGGGGCAGGCCGAGGCCGTGCTGGATCTGCGCCCCAACGGCGCGAGCGGCGCCGCG
>JBMCUM010000142.1:0-5365 GCA_048622595.1 Planctomycetota bacterium
GAATCTTCAATTATTCTTCGGCCCCCGAATTGCAGACCGCTGAAGTGTTACGGCAGAAGAAACACCGTATGGTGTCCCCAGATAGCGCGCGGGCGCGGCGGAGGATCCGCTAGCGGGGCGCGAAGAGCGATGCATCCGCGCGGGCCATGTCGCGGCGGAAGTAGGCGATCATCTGCTCACGCCGTGCGGGGTCGTAGCCCTGCGCGTTCGGCGCGTCGATGATCGGCGCGCGCTCGTCGAGGTGCTTCGGCGGAACGGCCTGGTGCAGCGCCCAGCGGCGGGCGCGCTCTGTCAGCGCGGCGAGGTCGTCGGCGTAGGCGGGCTCGCCCGCGACGTCGGTCATCTCCAGAGGGTCGACCTGCAGGTCGAACAGCGCCGGCGGCCCCTCGGGGCGGAGCAGCAGCTTGCGGTCGGGCGTGCGGACCATCACGTCGCGCCCCCTGCCCTGCTCGCAGAAGACGGCGTCGCGTCCGTGCGGCTCGGCGGCGAGGTCGATTCCGGCCATGGGTCCGGCGGGCTCGGCGCCGACGGCGGCGAGGATAGTGGGCGCCAGGTCCACGTTGGAGACCAGCGCCTCGCACCGCCCGCGGGGGGCGCCTTCGGCGGCGGCGCGCCCGCCCGGCCACTTGACGATCAGCGGGACCTTTACCAGCGGGTCGTACATGGTCCCGCCCTTGAGCAGCATGTGGTGGAAGCCGAGGTACTCGCCGTGGTCGGCGGTGAAGACGATCATGGTCCGGTCGTAGAGCCCGGCGTCGCGGAGGGCCTGGACCATCCGTCCGACCTGGTGGTCGACGTGCGAGATGGTCGCATAGTACATCGCCATGACGCGCCGCAGGGCGGGCTCGGTGAGCTTGGCGTTTTCGAAGTACCCGCCGCGGTCGCGCAACTCCAGGATCTGCTCGGTCCAGCCGTCCGGCAGCGTCAGGGCGTCGGGGTCGTACATCCGCGCCCACGAGGCCGGCGGGTCGAAGGGATGGTGCGGCTTGACGAAACCGGCCATCAGGAGGTTCCCCTCATCGGACCATGCGTCCAGCGCCTCGACGGCGCGGTCGCCGACCCAGGTGGTGGAGTGATGCTCCTCGGGCAGGTCGCTGACGGCGGCGCCGAAGCTGTCCCAGTAGGCGCGTGGAGCGAGGTCGCGCCACTCGCGCTCCTGGTCGGTCAGATCGACGCGGTTGCCCAGCCCGTGCGCGCGCAGATGGCGGTGGTAGTCGTCGTCCCAGCGACCGGGCCCGTTCTGCTCGGACAGTACCATCTCGTCGAAGCCGACGTCGGCGTAGGTCGGCGTGAAGTGCATCTTGCCGACGGCCTTGGTGCGGTACCCCCCCCCGCCGCAGCGCCCTGGGGAAGGTCTCCATGCCCGACGGCAGCGTGCAGTGGTTGTCCCACCCCCCGTGCTGGCGGACATACAGGCCGGTCAGCAGCGAGTAGCGGCTGGGCGTGCAGACCGGAAGCGAGCAGAAGCTGTTGGTCCACGTGGTCCCGTCGGCGGCGAGGGCGTCGACGTTGGGCGTGCGCACGTCGGGGTTGCCTGTGGCGCCGAGGCAGTCCCAGCGATGCTGGTCGCTATGGATGACGAGGACGTTGGGTTGTTCCACGGGGCGGACCTCCCGGTCGCGAGTTGCGCACGGAGATACCGCTTCCGGCAGCGGGTTTCCAGCACCCGTCCGGAATCGTGACCCGCTCGGCTGCGCCGGCCGCACCGGCGCCCGCGCCGAATTCCGTTCCTGACGCCGACGAGTCCTACGCGCATGCGACCCCTGCCGACGGCGCCCCGGCGGCGTACGCAGCGCGGCGACGGACGACGCAGTCAGGCGCAAGCGGCCGCGACAGGGCTTGGCCGTTCGGCGTCGCTGCTCGCGGCGGGCGCAGCAAGCACTCGCAGCGGGCTACGCATCGCGGCAGGGAAGCCCGCTCGGTCAACCCATCCGCCGCGCCCGCGCGTACGAGTGGCGCCCTTCCGCGCCGGTCAGACGTTTCTTGCCCCGCGCCGACGGGGCTGCTATCCTTCGGGGCGTCCGGCCGCTTTGTCGCCCCTGCGCCCGTACGGGGGGCCGAACACGCCAAAGGCCTCGTCATGACCGCAAGCTACAAGGACACGCTGAACCTACCGAAGACCTCGTTCGCCATGCGGGCGAAGCTGGTGACGACCGAGCCGCACATCCAGCAGCGCTGGGCCCGCGAAGGACTCTACCGGCGCATCCGCGCGCTGCGCGACGGGGCGCGGCGCTTCGTCCTGCACGACGGCCCGCCGTATGCCAACGGCAACATCCACATGGGCACCGCCCTGAACAAGGTGCTCAAGGACATGGTCGTGCGGTGCAAGACGATGTCCGGGTTCGACGCGCCGTACGTGCCCGGATGGGACTGCCACGGGCTGCCCATCGAGCATAAGGTCGTCGAGGAGCTCAAGCCCGACCCGGCCGGGCTGGACCCCACGGACATCCGCCGCCGCTGCCGGGACTACGCCGAGAAGTTCGCGGCCGTCCAGTCCGAGCAGTTCCGGCGCCTGGCGGTCATCGGGGCGTTCGACGATCCGTACATCACGATGAGCCCGCAGTACGAGGCGGCGGTGCTGGAGGTCTTCGCCCGCCTCGTCGAGGCGGGCGTGGTCTACCGCCAGCTCAAGCCCGTGCACTGGTCGATCGAGAACCGCACGGCGCTGGCCGAGGCGGAACTGGAGTACCACGAGCGCGAGGACCCGAGCATCTACGTCGCCTTCGGGCTCGCCGGCGAGGACGGAGGCCCCGACGCGTCTTCGACGCTCCCGCACCGCGACGGCGACGAGGTGGCACTGCTGGTCTGGACCACCACGCCGTGGACGCTTCCGGCAAATCTCGCCGTGGCCGTCCATCCGGACTTCAGCTACGCCGCCGTGCACGTGGAGACCGGCGACGGGCCCGCGACGTGGGTCATCGCGGCCGAGCGCGTCGAGCCGGTCCTCGAGGCGATCCGCCGCGGGCGCGGCGACTGGCTCAAGTCGCACGAGGTGCTGGAGACGTTCGACGGCGCGCACCTGCTGGACGCGAAACTGCGCTACCGTCACCCGCTGCGGGAAGGAACGGACTGCCCGCTCGTCCCGGCCGAGTACGTCACGCTCGACGAGGGCACGGGCCTGGTGCACACCGCCCCGGGCCACGGGATGGAGGACTACGGCACGGCGCTGAAGGCGCACCTGGAGATATACTGCCCCGTTGGGGCGGACGGGACGTTCGACGAGACGGTGCCCGAGGCGCTGCGCGGGCTGAGCGTGTGGGAGGCGAACCCGCGGATCGTGGAGGACCTGCGCGAGCGGAAGCTTCTGGTGGTCGACGAACCGGTGCGCCACGCCTACCCGCACGACTGGCGGTCGAAGACGCCGACGATCTTCCGCGCCACCGAGCAGTGGTTCGTCGCGGTGGACCGCCCGCTGGGCGAATCCGGCGACACGCTGCGCGGTCTGGCGCTGGAGGCCTGCCGTCGCCGGGCGGACGATGGGGGCATCGACTTCACCCCCGCCTGGGGGCGGAACCGCATCAGCGGGATGCTGGAGAGCCGCCCGGACTGGTGCATCTCGCGCCAGCGGGCGTGGGGGCTGCCTGTCCCGGTGTTCTACAACGCCCCCGGCGAGCCGCTGTTGACGCCGACCAGCGTCCGCGCCGTAGCGCGGCGCATCGCCGAGAAGGGCTCCGACGCCTGGTTCACCGACTCGCCGGGGGAGTTGCTGTGCGATTACGACCCCGGCGACGACCCGCACCTGGACAACGCCGCCCGTTTCGACGTCGAGGAGCTGACCTGCGGGGCGGACATCTTCGACGTGTGGTTCGAGTCCGGCTCGAGCTGGTTCGCCGTCGCCCTGGCGCGCGGGCTGGTCGACCGCCTGCCGGTGGACCTGTACCTCGAGGGCTCCGACCAGCACCGCGGGTGGTTCCAACTGTCGCTGCTGCCGGCGCTCGGCGCCGAGGGGCGCGCGCCCTTCGCCCACCTGCTGACCCACGGGTTCGTCGTCACCGAGGACGGGCGCAAGATGAGCAAGTCTCTCGGAAACGCCATCGACGTCATCGAGCAGCTGGACCGCCGCGGCGCGGACATCCTCCGCCTGTGGATCGCCTCCCAGAACTACCAGGACGACGTCCGCTGCTCGGAGCGGCTGATCGCCCAGGCCGAGGACGCCTACCGGAAAATCCGCAACACCCTGCGCTTCTGCATGGGCGCGTGCGCCGACCTGGACCCGGCCCACCACGCCACCGAGCCGGACGCCCATTCGATCGACCGGTGGATGCGCCTGGAGCTGCACCGTCTGATCCGGGACGTGCGCGCCGCCTACGACGCGTACGAGTTCCATCGCGCCACGCGCCTGATCTACGAGTTCTGCACCACGCAGGCATCGAGCATCTACCTCTCGGCGGTCAAGGACCGCCTGTACTGCGAGCTTCCGGACGCCCCGCGCCGCCGGGCGACGCAGACCGTCGTCCACGAGCTGCTGGTGGCGCTGGTCAAGCTGCTGGCGCCGATCCTGCCCCACACGACCGAGGAGGCGTGGGAGCACATCCCCTTCCGCGACGCCGCAGAACCGGACAGCGTCCATCTGGCCGACCTGCCGGGCTTCGACGCCGAGCTGCTGGACTACGCCGAAGAATTGCGACCCGTCAATCCCGACATCGGGCAGTTCAGCGCCGACCACCTCGAGGCCGGTCCGCAGTGGATCTGGGACCGCCTGCTGGACCTGCGCCAGGCGGGTCTGGCCGAGCTGGAACAGCTCCGCGCCGCGGGGGTCAAAAACCCCCTCGACGCCGAGGCGGTGTTCCGCGTCGCGGCCGATAACGACGCGGCGAAGCAGTTCTGCCAAACCTACCTCGGCGAGCTGGAGGACATGCTCGGCGTCGGTCACGCGCGGATCGAGACGGCCGACGACCTGCCCGCCGGCGAGGTGGTGGACGTGAACGTGCTGGACGCCCGCGAGCGATACGCCCGCTGCGCGCGGAGCTGGAAGCGCCGCCCGGACGTCGGGACCGACCCGGACTACCCCGACCTGTCCGCCCGCGACGCGGCCGCGGTCAAGACCCTGCGCGGCGCGTAACACCGAAATGCCGAGGCGCAGGGCGAGCGCCTCGCTTGCTCGCAGCCAGAAAAGTAGGGTGTGCAACTTGTTGCAGGCGAGAACCTTGCGCGAGCAACGGAGTTGCTCGCCGTGCATCTTGGTGCGAGGAAGTGCACGCATTCCTTATCACACAAACAACTCAGGATAATGTGGGTGCTTCTGCCTGAGCCATATGACAGCATCCAGCGCCCGGACCAGCGGAAGGTTTTGATAGGCATCACCTTGAGGGTGCGGTTTAGCCAGTCATGCTGCCGCGGATAGTGCATAGGAAACGGTATCCAG
>JBMCUM010000143.1:0-5324 GCA_048622595.1 Planctomycetota bacterium
AAGACCTTGACCATGTCGGCGCCGGCGTCGGTGGCGCAGCGGATCTCGGTGGGGGTGAAGCACCCGGGCACGGCGGGCAGGTCGGCCTGGTGGGCGACGTCGACGATCTCGCGCTTGAAGATCGGCGAGAGGAGGAACTGTGCCCCGGCAGCGACGGCCTGGCGAGCCGTCGGCGCGTCGGTGACGCTTCCGACGCCGATCAGCGCCTCGTCGGGCAGGGACCTGCGGCAGGCGGCGATGACCTCCAGGGCGTTGGGGGTGGTCATCGTGATCTCGATGCAGTCCACGCCTCCGGTCAGAAGGGCGCGGGCGACGTCCTCGAGCTGCTCGCTGTCCGCGGCGCGGACGACCGCGATGATGCCCTTGGTGCAGAGGCGTTCGGTCAGTTCGATTCGCCGGCTCATGGAGGGACCTTTCTGCTTACCGCGGAGCGTACCGCACGCCCGGGCGCGGTACAAGCGCCGCGGGGCTACGGCTCGCGCCCGCCCAGCGCCGAGGCCATCGCCGCCACGAGCGGGTCGTCGTCGCCGGCGAGGTAGTCGACCAGCGTGCGGCTGCCGGGCGTGTCCGAGACGCCGATCAACTCGGCCATGCACATCCGCACCAGGGGCGCATCGTCCGACGCCGCCGGGGCGATCCGCTTGAGGATGCTCGCGTCCAGCGACACGTCCTGAAGTGCGATCAGGAGCTGCGCCCGCACGACCGGCGCGTCGTCGGTCATCACCTCGCGCACCATCCGCAGCAGGACGGGCTTGTCGACGGCGTCCGCGAGGGGCGCGGGCGGACCGGCCTGGCCGAGCTCCATCCGTCGCGCCACGCCCACCAGCGACGCCACCTGCCTCGCCGCGCGCATCCGCGCGGGCAGCTTGCCTCCCTTGAGGTCGTAGACGATCCAGCCCAGCGCCTCGCGATAGGCGCCCGCCGGGTCGGCGCGCTTCTCGCCCGCGACGCGCTCCAGCAGCGAGACGCGCCGCAGCGTCACCGGCTTGACGGTCAGGGCGGAAACCGTGCTGCGCAGCTCATCGGCGCCGAAGACGGGCCCCGGAAGCGCCGAGACGGTCACCTCCACGTCGACCAGGGGACGGGCGCTGAGCGTCCGGCCGACGGGCCCGGCGCCCAGGTCCACGGTGGTGCGGATCGTCTCGCCGGGATCGAGGCGGCGCGGTGCGGCCCATACGGCGTCCGGGGGGTCGGCGAAGCCGACGGTCGTTTTCCCGGCCTGAGTCTTCAGCGCCATCCTCGCCGCCAGCAGCGCGTCGGGTCCGAGGGTCACGGGCACGTCGCCGGTGTTGGTCAGCACCGCCTCGACCTGCACCGGCTCGCAGGGGGCGGGTCGCGCCGCGACCGGACGCAGCGTGATCGTGATGAAATCCGCGCTGCGCACCGCCGGGGCGAGGCGACGCATGTCGAACGCCTCAACGGCGCGGGCGGCCTCGTCGCGCCCGTCCGGCGGCGGGATCTTGATATCGTGTTTCCGGGCCAGGTCGCGCAGGCGGCGATAGGCCCATCCGGAGCGACTCAGCGCCAGCCCGTCGCGGACGGCGCGCCGTCCGGCGTCGGCGTCGCCTTCGGCGAAGGAATGCTCGGCGAGAAACGCCGCCGCGAACGGGTCCTCGTCGGACAGGTCCGCCAGACGCTCGACGCCCTGGGCGGTCTTTCCGGCGGCGATCTCTGCGGCGCCGAGCAGCGCCGCCGGTCCGCCGCGTCGCGCCGGGCGGCCGTCATCGAACCGCCGCCGGTGCGCCTCCCGCGCGAACGCCAGCGCCAACTCCGGACGCCGGTGGACCACGAGGTAGAACCAGGCGACCTCCAGTGCCTGCCCCGGCGTGACCACGGCGGCGGGCTCGCGCCGACGGTACTCCGGCGCCAGCTCGGCGAGGATCTCGTCGACCTCGGCGACCTGCCCCAGGCGGCGGTACGCCTCGATAAGCTTGAACTGCAGCGGGCGGATGTCGTCCAGCCCCGTCAGCCCCTCGGCGAGAAGCTCGACGACCTGGCGCGGGCGTCCGGCGTCCAGCAGCGCATCACACAGGGCGGACAGGGCGCCCGAGCGGCTCGACCCGGTCCGCTGCAGCACGTCGTGGGCGTGCCGGTAGAACCGGGCGGCGTGATCGTGCAGGCCCAGCGAGCCCAGCAGGTTGCCCACGACGATCGCCCCGTCGACGTTGCTGGGGCGCCCGGCGAGCTTGGCGAGCATCGCCTCCAGGCGCCGCGGCGGCGTGGGGCGGTCCTCGCCCGAGCCCACCCGCAGGCGCAGATCGAGCGCCTCGGGGTTGTGGGGGTCGAGCTCCAACGCCGCCTCCGCCGCGTCCAGCGCCGCCGTCCACCGACCCTGACCGGCGCGGATGCCCGCGATCTGCGCCCACGCCGCGGCGCGGAGCCCGCGCCCCAGGCGGACTTGCGTATCCTTTGACGCGCCGGCGACCTGTTCGAAGAAGGCGATGCGCTGCTCGGCCGTCTGCAGCAGCCCGCGTCGCGCACGCAGCCAGTCCAGCCCCACGGCGTAGTCCTGCGGATGGTGCATCAGCCAGGTGCGCAGGGCGTCGGCCTGGCGGCGCGGCTGGGCGGTTTGCAGGTAGATCCCCGCCAGATCCCGCGCCACGTGGGGGTGCCGCGGCGCCAGGCGATGAGCCATCTCCAGCGCCGCCCGGCGCCGCGCCGCGCGCGACGGCGCCTCGCCCGTGACCAGCAGGTCCTGGGCGTGGCGGTGGAGCATGTCGGCCGCCGCGACGTCCGCCGCGGACGCTCCGGCCGGGGCGGTCGCCGCCGGCGGATCGCTCGGGCGCGTCTGCGCCGCGGCGGTCGCGGTCAGCACCAGCATCGCCCAGGCGAGGGGTTTCATGACCGGGCAGGCCTCGTCGCTCACCGGCTGGGTACGGCGATCTGGAGGGTTTGCTTCGTCTCGCCCCGCATGATCTCAGCGGGGACGGCCCGTCCGGGACTGGCGAGAACGTCCGCGGCCACCGCGCGGTACCGGTCGGCGGTACGGATCGACTTGCCGTCCAGCGACATCAGCACGTCGTTGTTCTGGAAGCCGGCCTTTCCCGCCGGACTGTCCGACCGCACGGCGTAGACGATCATGCCCGGAACGTCGGGCGCGGGGGTCCGCTGGAGGTGCTGGTCGAGCATGACCCGCTGACGCACGCCCAGACCCAGCGTGCGGTCGTAGTGCCGCGGCGCCTCCCACGGGCGCTGCGGGACCGGCTGGATCTTCAGCGTCACCTCCTTCTTGCCGCCCTCGCGCAGCAAGGTCAGCTTCACGGCGGTCTCCGGCTCGGCGCCGGAGATCTGCTGGGACAGGTGGCGGGCCGTCAACTGCGGCGTGGCGAACTGCCGCAGCGGCTTGCCCCCCTTGGCGATGACCAGGTCGCCCTCGCGGAGATCGGCCTCGTCGGCCGGCGTTCCGTCGACGATCGTCCCGACCCTGACGGCCGGTTGGTCGATGCCCTTGACCGCGGCGATGTCGGCGCTGACCGGCTCGAAGTTCAGCACGCCGATCCACGAGAGGCGTCGCGGCTTTCGCGGGCGGGCCAGAACGTCGGCGAACTCGTCGACCGGGAGGAAGAAGGAGGTCTCCTGGCGGTTCGTGACCGTCACCGGCGCCTGGCGCCGTCCCAGGCGGATGAACCGGTTGGCGAGGGGGCGCTGCTGCTGGACGAGTCCGACGGCCTTTCCGTCGGCGCGGAACACGGGCGAGCCGTACCGCGTCAGATTGCCCGACGTGACGTACACCAGCCGGCTGGGGACGCGCACCATCGCCGAGACATGCGCCCCGCCCAGGTAGGGCGTGTGGCCCACGTCGGCGGGCATCAGACCGGCCGAGGCGACCGGCTGGCCCACGTACAGGTCCGACGTGTCGGCGAAGGAGATCGGCTTCCACCCGGCGGGTTTGTCCGTCTCGATGAACCCGACGCCCGTCAACTCGTCGACCCACAACAGCTTGGCCGGTACCGGCTCGTCGGTCTTGCCGGGACGGACCAGCTCGAAGTCGCCGAGGCGGTCGCCCGCCAGGCGCGCGTCGATCTCCAGCGTGATGAACAGACCCGAGGCGTCGATGCAGATCGCCTGCCCGGACATGTTGCGCTCCCCGGTCTCGTCGGCGTAGGTGAACCGCACCACGCCCAGCGCGTCGCGCGAGGCCTTGTGCGCCGTCGTCAGGATCTCCTCGACGTCCGCGCCCGCACCGACCGCCGGCATCAGAAGCGCCAACATCAACAGGGGCTTGCGAATCATTTCTTGCCCTTTCGTGGCTTTGAGGAATCGGGTTGCGACGAGGCGCCCGAACGCTGCTGCCCTGCCGGGCCCGCCGACGGGGTCATCCGATGCAGCGCCACCAGAAGCGCCGCACCGAGGACCACCATTATCATCGAGGTGTACTGATTGTGAGTCAAGACTCCGCGGGACAGGTCATGGCCGCTCGAGCGGACCATCTCCAGAAAGAACCGCGTGATCGGATACGTCACCAGCAGAACCGCGAACACCTGCCCCTCGCGCGTCCGCAGGCGATACAAGCCCATCAGCAGCCCCGCCAGAAGCAGCGCGTTGACGATCCCCAGCGGCTGGGCGGGCTTGACCGGAAGCGAACGCGCCGCCGCGGCCAGGGCCTGCTCGTCGGCCTGGAGGTACGCGTTGGCGCGAGCCGCCGCCCCCGCGTCGTCCAGCGGGCCGAATTTCCGCTCCAGGAAGTCCCGCCGCCATTGCAGGTAAGCCCAGACGTCGGCGAACCGCAACCGCCCGGCGCGGGCATTCGCCGAGGCCTCGGACCAATGCTCGCTTCCGCGCAGCAGCCCGTCGCCCGACGCCAGGGCGCGGTCCCAGTCCCGCTGGTCCATGAGGTCGTCGCCGCCGGCCGCACGGGCGAACAGCTCGCGCGCCGACGCTTCCGTGCCGCGCAGCACGACAAGCTGGTCGCCGTCCAGCGCCGGGTGCAGCTCCTGCGGAGGCAGGAGGGGATAGTGCTCTTCCTGCACGACGCGCCGGTCGCTGGCGGACGCGGCCTTCCGCGCCCGGGCCTCCAGCAGGCGCTGCCACCGCGCCTTGAGCGGCCAGTTCACCAGCCGGGCGTCCACCGATACAGGCCGCACCGTCAGCTCGTCGGCCTGGAGGGCGGCGTTGGCGCGGTCGGCCGCCGCGGGCTCATCCAGCGGACCGAAGCGCCGCTCCAGCCAGTCTCGCCGCCATCGCAGGTAATCCCACGCCTCGTCGAAGCTCAGGCGCCCGTCGCCGTCGGCGTCGCTCATCACGGCGACCGACCAGTGCTCGCTTCCGCGGAGGAAGCCCGCGCCGCGCTTCCGCGCCGCCAGCCACTCGTCCCGCCGCACGCG
>JBMCUM010000144.1:0-5323 GCA_048622595.1 Planctomycetota bacterium
GTGGACATGGCCTTCGGCATGGGCTGCGCGGTGACGTTCGTCATCACCATCGCCTCGTTCCTCAGTTGGGCGCTGACGCAGTTCATCCTCCAGCCGGGCGCGCCGGTCGCCGCGCGGGTCGCCGGGCTGTTCGTCTCCGACGAGGTCGCCGCGGGGGTGGACCTGAGCATCCTCAGCTACATCGCGTATATCTTCGTGATCGCCTCCTCCGTGCAGTTCGTGGAGATGTACGTCCGCAGGTTCTTCCCCGCCCTCTACAAGAGCTTCGGCGTCTACCTGCCGCTGATTACCACCAACTGCGCCATCCTGTTCGCCTGCCTGCACATCATGAAGCAGGTCGTAGGCGTCGGACCGACCGAGCAATGGGGCGCGGGAGAGGCGCTGACGCTGGCCGTGTTCGCAGGCCTGGGCTTCACGCTGGCGATCGTGATCATGGCCGGCATCCGCGAGGAACTGGACCACTGCGACGTCCCGGCGCCGTTCCGCGGGGCGGGGATCACGCTGTTGGTGGCCGGCATCCTGGCGCTGGCGTTCCTGGGCTTCACCGGGATGGACGCGAACCTCCAGGCGCTGCTCAACCCGCACGCCGAGCAGGCGACCGAGACCGCCGAGGCCGCGACGGCGACCGGCGCCGGCGGCGGGGATCTTCCCGCATCGCCTCGCGCCGACGCGGGCGCACACCACGAGGGCGACGCGGAAGGTTGGGGCTCGACCGAAGCGCACTCCGGCGCCACACCCCGCGTCAGGCCGGGCGGAGGGCAGCGACGATGACGGTGACGATCATCCTTCTTGCCGCCGGGACCATGCTGCTTCTGGCGGTGGTGATGGCGACGGTGCTCGGCTGGGCGAACCGGCGGTTCCACGTGGAGCGCAATCCGCTGATCGACAAGGCGCTGGCGATCCTTCCCGGCGCGAACTGCGGCGCGTGCGGGTACGTTGGATGCGCCGAGTACGCCGAGGCCGTCGCCGAGGGCAAGGCCCCGCCGAACCTGTGCCCGGTCGGCGGCGAGAGCGTCGCGCGGCAGCTCGCCGAGGCGGTCGGCGTCGAACTGGACGAGACCTTCCCCTATCGTCCCGTGGTCCACTGCGGCGCCCACTGGAACGACCGCAAGAAGAAGAACCCGTACCGTGGCGAGCCGACCTGCGCCGCGGCCAACCTCGTCTCCGGCGTGCAGGGCTGCGCGTACGGCTGTGTGGGGCTGGGCGACTGCCAGCGGGCGTGCGCGTACGACGCCATCCACGTCGTCGACGGACTGGCGACGGTGGACTACGACAAGTGCGTCGGATGCGGCAAGTGCGAGCAGGCCTGCCCCCGGCACATCATCACCATGGTGCCTTTCAAGGCCGAGCAGATGCCCGCCGTCCTCTGCTCCAACAAGGACTTCGCCACGGACGTCAAGGCGGTCTGCGCCGTCGGATGCACCGGCTGCGGGCTGTGCGCCAAGACCTGCGAGCTGTTCACCATGGTCGACAACCTGCCGCACTTCAACTACGACGCCTACGACCCGGACCATGCCGACGACGTCCGCCAGGCCGTCGAAAAGTGCCCCATGAACCGCATCGTCCACATGGGCGAGCCGTCGGAGAAGGACAAGGCCGCCGTGGCCGACGAACCGGCGCCCGCTGTGGCCGGACCGGACTTCAAGACCACGGTCGACGACGCCGAGTGGTGGGGATAGGCGGGAAAATCCGAAATCCGAAAAGCGAAACTCGCAACAAACGACAAACACCAAACACCAAACGGCAAAGAGGCAAACAGTGCGGGGGAGGTCGGCTACGGGAACTGGAGATCACAAGTCGACCGCCGGAGGACCTCGGCCAAAGCCGCCAGCGCAGTATGATCTGGAGGACCGGACATTGGCATTCGCACGGCTGTGTCGGGCCTTCATCAAACGCTTGCCGCAAAGCCTGGCCAACCATGAAGACGCCCGCCAGTTGATCCGCTCCAGCGGCTCGGTTGGTGCAAATTACATCGACGCCAACGAATCGCTGAGCAAGAAGGATTTCCGCATGCGGGTCAAAATCGCGCGGAAAGAGGCCAAGGAAACCCGCTACTGGGCGCGTCTGGTCGACACCGGCCAGGCTGCGGACGTCGACGAACAACGTGACCGCATCGTGCAGGAATCAACCGAATTGATGAACATACTTGGAGCCATACTGCGAAACTCGCAATAGGGCCTGACCGTTGTCGCAACCGGCGATACTTGTTTCGTGATTTGTCTTTTTTTGAATTTGTTTCGTATTTCGTTTTTCGTGCTTCGAGTTTTTCTCCGCCATGAAAGTCTTCGCAAAACGCGAACCCTGGTATGCCGCCGGGCTGGCATTCGAATGCCGCCAGTGCGGGAACTGCTGCTCCGGGCCTGACGAGGGCTTTGTCTGGGTCGACGACGCCGAGATCCGCGCCATCGCCGAGCACCTGCGCCTCAGCGAGGACGATGTCTGCGACCGCTACGTCCGGCGCGTCATGCGCCGCCGGAGTCTCGTCGAGAATCCGAGCACGAAGGACTGCGTCTTCCTCCGGCGCGACGGCGACGGCCGTTGCGGCTGCGCCATCTACCCGGTCCGCCCGGTGCAGTGCAGGACGTGGCCGTTCTGGCCGGTTAATCTGAAAAGCCCCGACACGTGGGCTCGCGCGGCGCTGCGCTGCCCGGGGATCAACCGCGGCGACCGGATCGACCATGACACCATCCGCGCCCGACGTGAACAGACCCGCCGGCATGCCTGACGGCGACCCGACGGACCTGCGCGCCGCCGTCGCCGCCGCGTGGCGCGCGGCGGGCCTGCAGGCCTCGCTGCGAGCCCTGTACGCCGAGGCCGACGCCGGTCTGGCGGGGCTCGATGCGACCTGCACTGCGTGCGGGGCGTGCTGCGACTTCGCCCGCGTGCCTTACCGCCTGTATGTCTCGACGGCGGAGCTGGCGCTGCTGACGCGCGTGGCGCCGTCGGCGCCCGCCGCGCCCAGGCGGTGTCCCTACCAGCGCGAAGCCCTGTGCACCGCCCGCGACCGCCGCCCCCTGGGCTGCCGGGCGCACTTCTGCGAGGCGTCGGCGCGGTCGGCGGGCCAAGCCGGCTATGAGCGATTCCACGGCGCCATCCGACGCCTGCACGAACGCTACCGCGTCGCGTATCACTATGTGGAGCTGACTGACGGCCTGGCGGACGTTCTTGCGTCCGCGGGCGAAAACGCCACGCGCGGGCGAGACCCATACGGGCGGTGCTGCCCGCGCCACGGATAAAGGCCACATCGCAAGTGGCTCGAACGGCTTTTGCGTTGACAGGGCTCGGGAAGGCTCATAGGATGTCGCGTCACGGGCCCGGGGCCATGCGGCCGGGTCGCCAACCACGACCGAGGTGAGATGCCATGAAGAAGATCGCCCTGCTGTTGATCCTCACGGTCTGCGTGTCGGTCTGCCTGACCGGCTGCGGTGTCAACGACACTCATAGCGAGCGCTGGAAGCGGTACCAGCGGATCAACGAGGACTACGCCCAACAGGCCGTGGACGACTGGGATCACCTGTGGCTGTACGATCGCAGCTCCCGTCTGTCGGAGTGGTATCCCCGCGTGGCGTACTGAGGCGGGCCCGGCTGCGGCTGCGCCCTGCCGCCGGGCGTGAACCCCCGGCACGGTGCGTGGCGCCGGACCGGATCGGGGTTTGTCCGCGCCGGTTGATCCCGCGGCGAATTGAGACCATCTCGGAGCCGAGTCATGCCACGCCAGGCGCGAACGGCCGTGCTGCCCGGAACCTTCGACCCGCTGACCCGCGGGCACCTCGACATCATCCGTCGCGCCGCGACGCTGTTCGACGCGGTCATCGTCGCCGTGGGAAACAATCCCGACAAGCCCGCCCTGTTCGACCAGGCCGCCCGCGCAGAGCTCGCCTCCCGAAGCGTCTCCGATCTGACCAACGTTCGCGTGGAGACCTACACCGGGCTGACGGTGGACTTCGCCCTGCAAGCCGGCGGCGACGTGCTGCTCCGCGGGCTGCGTAACAGCTCCGACCTGGATGCCGAGTTTCAGACCGCCGAGACCAACCGTACCGTCTCCGGCGTCGATACGGTCTTCCTGATGACGGGCGCGGACTGCGCGTTCATCTCATCGAGTCTGGTGCGCCAGATCGCGGCCGGGGGGGGCGACGTATCGGGCCTGGTTCCCCCGGCCTCGCTGGAGGCGCTGCGTGACCGCTTCGCTGCGGGCGGGTGAGGACGACGGCGCAACACAAAACGCCGAACGGCGCTACATCTCGCGCCAGCCGACCTGGGCCCCCGGGGGGATTCACTTGCACTGGGGCGCCGGTCCCGCAGTCCAAAAAAAAGATGGCACCGAGGGAGGGGAGCCCGATGCCATCATAACTCGGTCAAAGGAGGGAGTTTGACCGAGGAGCCTCACTAGTGTAACGCCAACTGCTTCTTATACCGCGCCGCGGAGATTTGTCAACCGCCTCCGCTTATTTTTCTCCGGTTTCGCCGCGGGCGTCGGTATACAGCCCCTCCTGCATGATGCACGCCCGCACCGGCTCAGGCACGAGATAACGTATCGACCGGGCCCGCGCGAGGCGGTCGCGAATTTCCCGGGAAGAAATTTCGATTTGCGGCGTCTGCACGACCGACGCGGCCAGGCGATCCACCCGCGCGGGGTCGAGCTCGTCCCGGAGGCGGTCCAGCAGCGCCTCGATGCGCTCGGTCCACGGGGGGCGGACGGCCACCACGATCCGCGCCATGTCCAGCACGTCGTCGACGCGGTGCCACTCGGGCAGGTCCTCAAGCATGTCGGCGCCGATGACCCAGTGCAGCTCCACACCGTCATGGGCGTCGCGCAGCGCCGCCAGCGTGTCGTACGTGTAGCTGGGCCCGTCGCGGCGCAGCTCGATGTCGTCGACGACGAACGTCGCATCGTCGCCCGCCGCCAGGCGCAGCATCGCCAGGCGCTGCGCCCGGGAGGCGGCGGCCGGGGCCTTGTGCGGCGGGCGGGCCGCCGGCACCAGCACCACGCGCCCGTACCCGCCACGCTCGCAGATGGCGCGCGCCGCGATCAGGTGCCCGTGGTGCACCGGGTCGAACGTCCCGCCGAAAAGAAGCATGCGCCTGCCCATCCGCTACGATCCTATCATGTGGCGGTCACGAGGTCACACCGCATAGGCGCCGCCGGGGCATCCGTCCGCGCCGGCGGGTGGGTGAGTCCGGCGCGGGCGGCGATTGCGTCCAATGCGCCGCCGTGCCCGTCACGGCTCGTCCCACGGTAGGCGCAGCGTGGGCGTGTTGGCGTAGCGTCTCATGCGCACGTCGAGGCGCGCCGTCGCCCGCGGCGCCAGCTCGACCTCGAACA
>JBMCUM010000145.1:0-5305 GCA_048622595.1 Planctomycetota bacterium
TAGATCGTCGCCAGCATCCCGCGGTCCATCGGGCACAGGTGCGGCTGGAAGAGCAATTCGACCTCCCGGCCGGTGATCATCATCAGCGTCTGCTCCATCTCCGGCTGGTGCCGGTGGCCCGCGGTGGCGTAGGGCTCGAAGTTCTCGTTGCGCTCGGGGAAGTGGTTCTTCAGCGTGACCTTGCGCCCCGCGCCGCTGATGCCGCTGATGGCGTTGACCACGATCCCGGTCGGAGCGATCAGCTCCGCGGACAGCAGCGGCGCCAACGCCAAAGCCGCACACGTCGGGTAGCAGCCCGGATTGGCCACCAGGTCCGCCCCGGCGATGTCGTCGGCGAAGTATTCCGGCAGCCCGTAGACCGCATCGCCCAGCCCGCGCGGGTCCGTGTGCGGGCAGTACCACGCCCCGTAAACCGACGCGTTCTTGATGCGGTAGTCCGCCGACCAGTCGATGACCTTCAGCTCCGCCTGGCGGAGGTCCGGAACGTAGGTCATGGCGACCTTGTGGGGCACGCACAGCAGGACCACGTCCGGCGACAGCGCGGCTGCCTGCTCGACGTCGTAAAGCTCCTGGGCGAGCGGAACCTGCTTGCTCAGCAGAGGGTAGAAGTCCTCCATCGCTCCGGTTTCGCCCTCCGGGCCGAAAACGCCGACCAGTTCGACGTTCGGGTGCCGCAACAGCCAACGGATGGCCTCGAATCCGGCGTACCCGCTTCCGCCGACCAGCACCACGCGTATGGTTTTATGTGCGCCCATTCGGTTGCTCCCTTCCCGCCGGGCGGGCGCGAAACGCCCCGTCAACCGGTCTCCAGGCCCGCACGATAGCAAATCTGGGGTGGTGCGCCGACCGCAAAACCGCTGCCGTCGGGGTGAGCCATTTGCGATGTGGGCTTTATCCGTAGCGCGGGCAGCACCGCCCGTATGGGTCTCGCCCGCGCTACGAACATCGCAAATGGCTCGTCGGGGTCTGACGCTGTTGACCAAGGCCCTATGCGACGATAAAGTAAAGTGGCGGCGATGATGGTCCGAACGGAGCACGCGATTGGTCCAACCGACGGAACAGCCCCGCGATCCGGGCAAGCGCGACCAGCAGTTCAGGCGTTTTTTCCTGCGGGGACTCGGGACCCTTCTGCCCACGCTGCTGACGCTGGCGTTGCTGGCGTGGGTGCTCGCCACCGTCTACAAGTACGTCGGGAGGTACATCAGCAAGGGCGTCTATTTCGTCGTCTCCATCGTGTACGAATCCCTCTCCCGTCACGATTTTGCGTCCGTCCTCCCGCCGCGCCAATGGGAGCTGTACGTGGGCTGGTGGCTGGCGTTCGCCATCGTCGTGGTGGCGCTGTACGTTTTCGGGCGCTTCGTGGGCACGTGGATCGGACGGGGACTGTGGCACATCACCGAGCGGACGGTCATGGGGATGCCGGTGGTCCGCAAGGTCTACCCGCACGTCAAGCAGGTGACCGACTTCATGCTCGCCGACAAGAGCAAGCTCCAGCTCGAGGCGTCGCGCGTGGTGGCCGTGGAGTACCCCCGCAAGGGCATCTGGTCGGTGGGCCTGGTGACCGGCGCCGGGATGCGCTCCGTCCGCGACCGTGCCGGGGAGGACCTGGTGACGGTTTTCATCCCCTCCAGCCCCACGCCCTTTACGGGGTATACAATAGTAGTGAACAAACGAGAGGTGGTTGAGTTGCCTATTACGTTCGACGAGGCGCTGCGGTACACCATCAGCGGCGGCGTTCTGACCCCGACCAATGAGACGCCCCAGGCCGAGGGCGCCCTGCGACAGGCGCCCGGCGCCCCCTTGTCCGGCCGGACGCAGCACGAGCCGCGTATCCCCAGCCCAGAGGAGACTGCCCAGTGAATGTCGAGATCAAGGCGCGCCACATGGACGTCACCGATGCCATTCGCGACTACGCCGAAAGCAAGCTGTCCAAGCTCCCTCGCTTCTATAACAAGATCCAGTCGATGGAGATGATCCTCGACTTCGAGGCCGAAAAGGCCCTCGCCGAGGTCGTCGTCACCGCCAAGCGCAAGGCAACCTTCGTGGGAACCCAGCGCAACGACGACATGTACGCCGCGATCGACGGCGCCATTCACAAGGCAGAGCAGCAAATCCGACGCCACAAGGACCGCGTCCGCGACCACCAGGGACCGCCCCACGAGGCCCTGCAGGGAGGGCAGCTCTGAGGCGCGGGCAAAATCGTCGGCCCCACGGGCGCGCGCCGTGCGCCGGCGCACATTGTCCTGAGGGCATGTTTGAATTCGCCCCCGGGAAGCGAGGAATGCCGCGGCAGGTGTGCAAGCGCGCCCGCCGGACCGCGCCGGAAGACGACGTCATACCGTGGTGGTGAAGTTCCCCGTTTGCCGCTCCGATATGGGTATCGTACGTTAGCGCCAAGGAGGGACACGATGCCTACCTGCTATCGAATACGGTTTCGTCCGGCCGGAGGCGGCGCCGAACGCGAGGTCGTCGTCGACGCCAACAGCCCCACCGAGGCGCTGGTCAAGTTCCGCCACATCCGCGGGGAAGGCGAACAGCCCCGCCAACAGGAGCAGGTCCACAGCGTCAGCCCGGCGGCCGAGCTGAGCGAGTCGAACTGGTAACCTCCGCAGCATCGCCGGGCCAAACGCGTCCCGCCGCGGTCCCCCTCAGGCTCGGCGCGTCGGGCGGCTTGCTCCGTACCGCCGACCGGCGGAGCCGCCCCGCTAGGGCTCTGTGACAGGTCAAACGATTGATTGGGTGCCGTGGCTTGCAGCCCGTACGGGCGGCAGCCACGTGTCCCACTATCCCGTGGTTGCTTCGCAAACCACGGCACCTCTCAATTCAGATGTCACAAACCACTGAGCGGTGTTAGGTAAATCTTGCGGGATTCAGCCGATGGTTCCGGAGGCGGGGATGCGGGTGCGGCGCAGCGGCGAACGGCTGGGGAGGCGTGGTGCGGCCCGAGGCCGAAGCGCAGCGCCCAGACGGGCGGCCGTATGGCCGAAGGCCCGTATGGGGGCCGCGGGTCTGTAGCCGGGGGCTTTCAGCCCCCCGGAAGCAGCCGCTGGAGCCGGGCCGGGCCGGAGCCGGAGCGCAGCGCCCAGATGGGCGGCCGTATGGCCGAAGGCCCGTATGGGGGCCGGCAGGAAAAGCGAAGCGCCCCCCTCGCCCCGTCGGGGCGAGATCGGTTTGGAGCCTGTTCCGGGGGCTTGGCTTCGCCTGCGCCCCCGGCTACTGACAACGGCGGATCCAATGTCGCAACCGCGTTGCCGCCAAACGCCCTGTTTGCGGGCTTCCGCACCGGCTGCCGGTGCGACATTGGTTCTTCGGGTCTCAGTAACAACCTGCCGGGCCTTCGGCCCGTTGGGCAATCGCTATGCACTTACTTAACGCTGCTTAGCCCTCGATCTTCGTGATGCGAACCCGCAAGTACTTCTGGCGGTGGCCCTTCTTGGTCCGCGAGCCCTTCCGCCGTCGCCACTTGTGCGAGTAGACCTTCGGGCCTTTCGCCTCGGGCTCGACCACCTCGGCGGTGACGCCGGCGCCGTCGACCAGCGGCGTGCCGACCTTCACCCCCGCCGCGTCACCCGGGTTGTCGTCCCGCTCGACCGTTCCGGGACTGACCAGCAGCACGCGGTCGAACCGCAGCTCGCTCTGGCCCACGTCCAGGTCCCGAACGTCCACGTTCAGCACGTCGCCCTCGGCCACGCGAAACTGCTGGCCGCTGTCTTCGATCACTGCGTACACGGGTATCTCTCCTGAATCTCGGTCGCGCCGAAGACCGGGATTTTACCCCGGCTGCTGCGCGCCTGTCAATAGCTGCTCGGGCCCGATCGCGCTCGGCGCGGCCGGGGGCGTGCTTTGCTTCGGTCTGAGGGCGTGCTACGATCCGCTGACATGCTCGCCCTGACCCCATGGCAGTGGACGCTGGTGGCGGCTCTGGCGGCGCTTTACGCGGCGACCTGCATCCGCGTGGCGCTGGTCATGCGCCGCGCCGGACACAACCCGTGGGCGTGGTTCGTCATCACGCTGCTGCTGACGGCGATCCCCGCCACGGTCTACCTGTCCTGCCTGCGGTTCAAGTCGCTGCGGCCCGGCGCGGGCGGCCGCGACACGTCCGGCGGCGAAACCGCCGCCCCGCCCGGCGCCGACGACGACTCCGCCGGGCCCTCGGAGGACAACGCATGACCGCGGTCATCGTCTCGGTCGGCGACGAGCTCGTCAACGGAACCACCATCGACGCCCACAGCGCCTACCTGGCAGCGCGTCTGGCCGAACGCGGCATCGCCACCGTCGCCCACCACACGATCGGCGACGACGCCGACGCGATCGCCGAGGCGCTGCGCGCCGCAGCCGCCCAAGCCGAAGTCATCCTCGTCACCGGCGGGCTGGGCCCGACGCCGGATGACGTGACGCGGGAGGGGCTCGCCCGGGCGACGGGGCGCGAGCTGCGCCTGGACCGCCCGTCCCTGGAGCGCATCGAGGCGTTCTTCCGTGCCCGCGGTCGGCGCATGGTCGAGGGCAACCGGATCCAGGCGATGATCCCCGAAGGCGCCGAGCCGCTGTGCAACGAGATGGGCACTGCCCCCGGCATCGCGGCCGAGGTCGCGGGCGCCGTCGTGTTCTGCCTTCCCGGCGTGCCGCACGAGATGCGGCGGATGTTCGAGACGTGCGTGGCGCCGCGCCCCCCGGCCGGGGGGCGGGCCATCGTCACGCGCGTGCTGCACGCTTTCGGCGCCGGGGAGTCCGATGTGGCGGCCGAGATCCCCGACCTCATGCGCCGCGGCGCCGAGCCCAGCGTGGGCATCACCGTCGCGTGCGGGATCATCTCGTTGCGTATCACCGCTCGGGGCGAGACAGGCGCCGACGGGGATCGCCGCGCCGATGCGGTTGCGGCCACAATCAGGAAGCGACTGGGCGCGCTGGTGTTCGGCGTGGGGGACGAGACGCTCGCGGGCGTGGTGGAAAAGGCGTTGCGCGCCCGCGGGCAGACGCTGGCGACCGCCGAAAGCTGCACCGGCGGGCTGGTCGGGCAGCTCGTCACCGCCGTACCGGGCGCCAGCGACGTCTACCTCGGCGGGGTGGTCGCCTACGCCGACGCGGTCAAGCGCCGGTGGCTCGACGTACCGGACGCACTGCTGGACGAGCACGGAGCGGTCAGCGAGCCGGTGGCCGCAGCGATGGCCGACGGGGCGCAGCGGCGCTTCGGCGCCGACTGGGCGGCGAGCATCACGGGTATCGCCGGGCCCTGCGGGGGGACAGACGCCAAGCCCGTGGGTCTGGTGTTCATCGCCCTGGCCGGGCCCGACGGAACCGAGGCGCA
>JBMCUM010000146.1:0-5293 GCA_048622595.1 Planctomycetota bacterium
CGTCCTTAGGAGATCGCCGTATGCCCACCCGACCCCACGTCGTGGTCCTGATGACCGACCAGCACCGGGCCGACTGCCTGTCCTGCGCCGGGCATCCCAATGTCCGGACGCCCAATCTCGACCGCATCGCTGCCGAGGGAACGCGCTTCGCGAACACCTACACGAGCTGTCCCGTGTGCATGCCGGCGCGGAGTTCGTTCCTGACGGGCCTGTACAGCCACAATCACGGGCAGTGGAAGAACGGCGGACACCTGCCGCGAGGCACGGACACCTTCGCCCTGCGTCTGCGCGAGGCGGGGTACGATACGTTCCACGTCGGCAAGAGCCACTACTACGGGCACCGCAAGAACGATCACCTGGACAACCACAAGGACTACCTCGACGCGCTGGGGTGGTCCGATGCGTGCGAGACGACCGGACCCTTCGCCACCCTGCAGTGCCGCTCGGCGCTGACCGACCGCTGGGAAAAGCAGGGCCTGTGGAAGGTCTTCCGCGAGGACTACCGACGCCGAAGCGAGGTCAACCGCGCCAAGGCGACCTGGCCCAGCCCGCTGCCTGAGGCGGAGCATCCCGACGCGTTCGTCGGGCGGCGCGCCGTCGAGCATATCGAACGGTACGATGCCGACAGGCCCATGCTCCTGTTCGTCGGCTTCGGCGGGCCGCACTATCCCTGGGATCCCCCCGCCTGCTGGGCGGAGAAGTACGACCCGTCCGACATGGACCCCGCCCTTGCGACGGACGAGCCGCCCGGATGGCTGCCTCCGGCAGCGGCCAGGCACATGCAGGAGCTGCGCGACTCTCCGCTGGAGGACTCGCCGGTCGACCCGGACGACAACGCCCGCTTCCGCGCCCTGTACTACGCCAAGATCAGCCACATCGACCACTGGTGCGGGCGGATCCTCGAGGCGCTGGAGGCCCGCGGCATGCGGGACGACACGGCCGTGGTGTTCTGGTCCGACCACGGGGAGATGCTCGGGGACAAGGGACGCTTCGCCAAGAGCGTCCTCTACGACGGCGCCGTGCGGGTTCCGTTGATCGTGCGTCCGCCCGGCGGGGCGGCCGGAGGCGCCTGCGAGGCGCTGGTCTCGCTGGTGGACGCCCCGGCGACGATCCTGGACCTCGCCGGGTGCGGAGAGTCGTCCGGCGGCGAGCCGCTCGGCTTCGGGCGGTCGCTGGTCAAGGCGCTGGGCGGCCAGACCGCGGGCGAAGGGTGGTCCGGCCGGGAGGCGGTCTTCAGCGAGATCGCCCGGCGGACGATGGTCTGCGACGGGCGGTACAAGATGGTCGTCGCCCACACGGGCGAGCTGCTCAAACTGTTCGATCTGCGCGAGGACCCGACCGAGGCGACCAACCTCGCCGGGCGCCAAGAGACCCGGGACGTCGTCGCCGCGCTGCGCGAGCGCCTGCTCGATTGGCGCCTGGCGACCGACGCCCGCCAGCCGGCGTACCCGCCGGCGTCCTGGCCGCCGTAGCGACCGGAAATGACGGGACGAGCTTGCCCGCGGCGCCGCGACAGGATACGCTATGTCGCAGGCGGGATTGGCCCGCTCCGCTCAGCGAAAGGACACACAATGCATCCTGCCCTGTGGATTGTCATCGGCGTCGTGGTGCTGCTGGTGATCGTGTTGATCGCGATCTACAACGGACTGGTCCGCAAGCGGATGCGCTGCCGCGAGGCCTGGAGCCAGATCGACGTCCAACTCAAGCGGCGACACGACCTGATCCCCAACCTCGTCGAGACCGTCAAGGGTTACGCCGCACACGAGAAGGAAACCCTCGAGCGCGTCATCCAGGCGCGAAACGCCGCCGTCCAGGCCCAGGGCGTCGAGCAGCAGGCCGAAGCGGAAAACATGCTCACCGGCGCGCTGCGCCAACTGTTCGCCCTGTCGGAGAGCTACCCGAACCTCAAGGCCAACGAGAACTTCCTGCGCCTCCAGGAGGAGCTGACGGGCACGGAGAACCGCATCGCCTTCTCCCGCCAGCACTACAACAGCTCCGTGACGATCTACAACGTCGCCATCCAGAAGTTCCCCAACAATCTGGTCGCCGGGATGCTCGGCTTCCAGCCGCGGGAGTTTTTCGAGATCGAGGATCCCGCCGAGCGCGAAGTGCCGGAAGTGAAGTTCTAGCATCGGCCGCGGCGCCGGCAAGCCGGGCGCCATGCTTGCTCGTTGTTTGGGCAAGCATGCTTCGACCTTCGGCAAGCGGAAGCACGGCACCTGGGGTGGTGCCCGGCCTGTGCGGGTGCACGGCGAAGAGCATCGATGCCCACCGAGACATTCCACACGCTGATCGCGCGGAACAAGCGCAACAGTTGGCTGCTGATTGCCGGCTTCTGCGTGCTGTTCGCCCTGGTGGGCACGGTGATCGGCATGGCGTGGACGGGCGGGGACGTGCGGTTCGGGCTGGTCATCGCCGCCGTCGCCGGAGGCATCGCGCTGGTCCTGGCGATCGGGAGCTTTTTCGGCGGGTCCAACGTGCTGCTGGGCTTTTCCCGCGCGCGGCAAATCCGCGAGTCCGACGACCCCGAGCTGCTCCACGTCGTCGAGGAGGTCTGCATCGCCGGCGGGCTGCCAATGCCCAAGGTGTACCTCATCGACGATACGGCCATGAACGCCTTCGCCACCGGGCGCGACCCGAAGCACGCGTGCGTGGCGATCACCAAAGGGCTCCGCGCCAAGCTCACCCGCGACGAGCTGCAAGGCGTGATGGCCCACGAGATGAGCCACGTCCGCCACTACGACATCCGCTATGCAATGCTGATGGCCGTGCTGATCGGGGTGCTGGTGGTCCTGTGCGACGTGTTCCTGCGCAGCTTGTGGTTCGGTGGCGGCACGCGCCGTCGAAGCCGAAGCCGCGGAAAGGGCGGCGGCGGGCAGGCGATCATCCTCGTCGTGGCGATCCTGCTGGCGATCATCGCGCCGATCCTGGCGCGGGTGATCCACCTGGCGCTGTCGCGCCAGCGGGAGTATCTCGCCGACGCCGGCAGCGTGGAGTTGACGCGCAACCCGCAAGGCCTGGCCGGGGCGCTGGCTAAACTCAGCGGCGACAAGGAGGTGCTCGAGGTCGCCAACCGCGCCACCGCGCCGCTGTACATCGTCCATCCCATCAAGAAGTTCGAGGCCCGCGCCAGCAAGTTCACGCAGACCCACCCGCCGATCGGCGACCGCATCAAGCGGCTGATGTCACTGACAACATGAGCGGTCGGAGGGGCCTTCGGCGCCGAGCGCGGGGACGTATCCTCGCCGACCGTCCAGCAACCGATGAGACGGACATACGACACGCCCGATGACCTGAAGGCGCGCACCGCCGCGCCACTACATGCGGAGCGCCCCCGCGAGGCGCCGTCTCGCCGCCGCACGGCGCGGGACCTGGCGCTGATCACCGCGCTGATCGCCGTGGTCGTCGCGGCCACCGCTCACGGTCCCAGCACCACCTACACCTATGCCCAGCTCGAGCAGGTCGGCGCGTCGGTCGCCACGGTGCACGCCTTCGCCGGCGACGATCCGCACCGCTACGGCACTTGGCTGCTGCCGCGTGACCAATTCGGCGGCTGGGCGCGCAAGCCGCAGCTCTACGCCTGGCTCGATGCGGCGGTGCTGGCCGCGACCGACGCCTACAACGACTTCACCTTCCGCATCCCCACGGTGCTGGCGACGCTGGCGACGGGCGTGTGCGTCTACCTGCTCGGGCGACGCTGGTACGGGCGGCGCGTGGGGCTGCTGGGCGCGTGCCTGTGGATCGCCCCCCACCACATGAACAAGATGTCCTATATCGCCACGACGGACATGCTGCTTGCGCTGTGGATCACGGCGTCGGTGCTGTGCGCCGACCGGCTGCTGTTCCACCCCGCCCCGCGCGGGCGCCGCCGCCGGTGGGTCGTCGGGCTGTGGGCGATCATGATCCTCGGGGCCATGACCAAGGGCTGGGGCGCGGTCAACCTCATCCTCGTCGGCGCGATGCTGGCGCTGGCCACGGCCGTGCTGCCCGGGTTCGGCGCGCTGCGACGCGCCGACGGGCTCGCCCGCAAGGCGCTGCTGTCCGCCCGCCTGATCGGGCGGCGCTGGCGCCGGGCGATGCGGGCGACCTGCTTCGGGTGGGGGATGCTGGCGATGGTGATCGCGCTGGCGCCGGTGTGGGTCGGCATGTTCGCCCAGGGCGGCGCGGAGTTCCGCGAGATCGTCTACTTCGAGTTCGTCCAGCGCGTCACCGGAACCGGGACCAACCCGCCGCACAGCGCCAGCGCCCCGGCGGTGGCGCACCTGCTGTATTACCTGCTGCCCGTCACGCCGTTTCTCATCGCGGCCGTGGCGCTGGTCCGCCCCCGGCGCTGGCTGGCGAGCGGGTCGCCCACGGCGCTTCCGCTGTGCTGGATCCTCGCGGTGGTCGTGCCGTTCTCCCTGACGCACGGGTTCCGCTCGGACTACCTGCTGCCCTGCTACGCCGGGGCGGCCCTGGCCGGCGCCTGGGCCGTCGGCGAGATCGCCCGCCGCGGGGCCCAAGGCGGACGCGGCGTGTCGTTCCTGCGTCACCTGCTGGCGGCGACCGCGCTGGTCCCGGCGGCGCTGCTGATCGCCCTTCCGCCGCTGTACGCCTTCTACGGGCGGCTTCCGGACTGGATAACCGGCACGCTGCGCGAGCCGGCGTGGGACGTGATGGGCCCGGAGACGCTTCCGATCGCCCTGGGGCTGCTTCCGCCGGCGGCGGTGGCGTTCACGCTGGCGATCCGCTGGTCGCTGCGGTGGCGCGTGTGGCGTCTGGCGGCGCTGGTGGTGCTGCTGGCGCCGGGGCTGATGTTCCTGGACCGACACTTCGTCGACCGCCAGGCGGTCACCGGCGACGGCGAGCGGATGGTCCGCTTCGCCCGCCGCGTGCAGCGCCGCATCGGCGAGGACCCCTACGCCGCCTTTCGCATCGAGAAGCTCGCCACCGAGCTCTACCTCGGGCGGTTCGCGCTGGACGCCTCCGACGACCGCGTGCTGCGACAGCGGCTGGACGACGTGCCCGTCAACCTCGACGAGCCCGCCGCCCGCAGCCGCGCCGCCGTTCGCCTGCTCAACGCCTCCGACGCGCCCTGGCTGGTCACCTGCGATCTCGGGCTGGTGGAGCTCGGAGCGGCCGTGGGCGACCCGGACGGCGCCTACGCGGCCGGCTCGGGCGACGCCGAGGTGCGGTATCGCACGCGCCCGGAGATCTTCGGCGAGGTCGTCGCCCGCACGGACCGCCCCATCGTCGAAGCCGACTGGGGGCGGATGTACCTTATCCGCCTCGACCGCCCGCTTCCGGACGTCTC
>JBMCUM010000147.1:0-5282 GCA_048622595.1 Planctomycetota bacterium
GCGTCCGGACCGCTGATCGCCATCAGCAGCGACGCGCTGAGCGACATGCCGGCCGTGGCGCTCGCGCTGGTTGCCGTGGCGCTGGGAACGCGCGTGCCACCTGCGGTGCAGGCACAACGCGCCCGGGCGGTCTGGCTGGGCGGGGCCGCCGGTCTGGTCGCCGGGCTGGCGTACCTGATCCGCCCGGAGGCGCTTCTGGGGGCGCTGGTAAGCGGTGTGCTACTGCTGCGGCCTCGCGGCCTGGGTCGGCGCGGGCGCCTCATCCAGGCCGGCGCAGCCGCCGCCCTGATCGTGGGGGCTCTCGTTGCGGCTCTTCCGTACGCGATGAGCATCGGGGCGCTGACGCAGAAGAAATCGCTGAGCGATTTCCTCGGGTCGGTCTGGCAGCGGCCTGCGCCGCTTGCCGCTGCGGTGGGCGTCCCTCTCGGCGCCGCGTGGATCGACTGGCTGGATGCGGTGCGGCGGTTCCTCGACCGCGGCCGGGCCGGCGTTGGAAACATCCTGAGCTTCGCGACGGTCCTCTGGTGGTCGACGTATTTCGGACGGCACCTGTTGCGCCTGCCGCTGCCGCGGGCGGTCATCCTGTCGCCGCGCCGGGGCGGGCACCCTACGATGTTCACCGCCGCGGTTGTGATGCTGCCTCTGCTGGTCGCGCTGGAGGTCCAGCGCGGTTCGGGCTACCTGTCCAGCCGGCATACGCTGATCCCGTTTCTGCTGATGGGCGTCGCCGCCGGAGCCGGCGTGATGACGCTGGTGCGCTGGGCGCTGCTGGCTTCGGCGAAGCTGAACCTGCCCGTCCGCCCGCGGATCGTGGTGGCCGGCTTCACCGTGGCCGTGCTGCTGGGCTCGCTTCCGCTGGCATTCCCCGTGCTGCACGAGGGCAAGGGCGTACACCGACAAGCGGGCATGGCGATTCGCCGGCACCACGCCGGGCCCGCGCCGCGCGTCCTGGCCGCGGGACCCAGGGAGCCGTTCTACGCCGGTGCCGGGCCCGCGCAATTCCGCCAGCATGGACGAAGCAGAAGGACGCTGCGCCGCGCCGACGTACGCTCACCGCGCGCCCTGTACACAACCTGTCAGGCCGGGGGTTATGATTATGTGGCGTTCGACATGGCATTCCTGGACGGGGCGCAAACCCGCGCACTGGTCAGGCGTCTCGACGCCGACGATCGCTTCGAGCTGCTGGGCATCTTCGCAGACGGACCTGCCGACGAGCGAGTCGCCGTTTTCGCGGTGCGCGACGACCAGACCGGTCCGCGAGAGTGAAAGGGATTGTCCGCATGACCGAGCCGATCGAGTTCGCCAAGCTCTCGGCGAGCGGAAACGATTTCATCTGCATCGACAACCGCGACGGACGCTATGACGCCCTGCTGGATGCGCCCGACGGGCAGACGGCAGCACGGGTCCATTTCGCCCGAACGTTGTGCTCGCGCGGCCACGGCATCGGCGGCGACGGCGTGATCTTCGCCGGTTCGCCCGCGATGGACGGCGTCGCCGAGATCGGGGCGCGGTTCATCGAAACGGACGGTAGCGACTGCGCCTTGTGCGGCAACGGGACCGCGTGCTTCGTGCACTGGGTGGCGCAGATGGGCTGGGTCGCGTCGGGCTCGATCACCGCCGAGCCCGGGCCCCCGGCGCACCTGGCCGAGGACGCCCGCGCCGGGCGGCGCGGCATGCGGATCCTCACCCCGGCCGGGGTCGTGCTCGGGCAGGATCTCGACGAACCGAGCCGGTCCGGTCCGGACGGGCACTACGCCCGCGTATGCATCTCGCTTCCGCAGAACCTCCAGTGCGACCTGTCGGTCACCGCCGACGGGCGGGAATTGAGCTGCGACTACGTGGAGACCGGCATCCCGCACGTGGTCACGTACGTCGATGATATCGAGTCCGCGGACGTGGGCGGCCTGGGTCCGGCGCTGCGACACCACCAGCGATTCGCCCCGCGCGGCGCCAACGCCAACTTCGTAGAGGTCCTCGGCGAGGGCGAGATCGCGCTGCGGACGTACGAGTTCGGTGTCGAGGGCGAGACGCTGGCCTGCGGGACGGGCTCTGCCGCCGCAGCCATTCTTACGGCCCTGCGCCACGACTGGCCCGAGGCCTACACCCGCGCCCAGCGGCCGATCCTTGTCCACTCGCGCGGCGGCGACGTGCTCCGCGTGTACTTCGCCATGGACCGCGACAAGTCCGGCGAGCGCATCATTTCGGACGTCTGTCTTGAGACCGTGGTCCGATTCGTCTTCTACGGTCGCGCGCACGACGACCTCGCCCGCCGCGCGCTGCCGTAACCACCCACCGGAAGGTGCCGCATGACGTCTGTTGCATTGAGCATCGACCAGAACTGTCACCCGCTATGGGACGTGATTCCGAAGCTCGACGCCCTCAGGGCGGCGGGATACAGCCCAGTTCATTTCATCGAGGACGTGGACATGGCCTTTTCCGCGCCGGGCGCCGAGGTCGACAAGCCGGACCTGCGGCTGGCGCTGGAACGGTTCCACCGCAGCGGCGGCGCCGACTGGGGCGCGGCGCTGTTCTACTCCGAGTTCCTTGGCCGGCTTCCCGTCGAAATCCGCGACTGGGAGGACCTGACGGGCCTGTCCACCACCGCCCTGGCCAAGCAGCTCGGTCGCTCGGTCGACGCGCTCTACGACGAGTTCTCCCCGGGCGACAATTGGCAGCTCATCGGGTCCAGCTATGTCGGCGACCGTCGCCACCACCGGACCATCGCCGACCTGCCCGTCGTCGAGGTCGAGGAGTTCCTCCGACGCATCATGCGCACCGCCAAGACCGACATGCTGCGACGTTTCCCTGACACGGCCGCGCGGGACCGCCTGTCCGGGTGGTTCGCCCGCGAGCAGGACCGGTTGGAGAAGCTGCTGGACCGCCGCGCGGACGGGTTGCTTGTGGAGCTGTACCGCGACTGGCTGGGGGCCTGGGTGAACGGCTGCGATCTGCGGAGCTCGTCCGAGCTGTTCACCACGGGTGGCGACACGGAGCGGACCGCGCTGCTGGACTACTTCGTTCGCGACTACGCCGCGGCCGCCGAGCTGTACAACGAGGCGCTGGCCGAGGCGAACTCACCGCTACGACCTCTGAATACCGACAAGGGGGAACTGCCCTTCTTCGCCGTGTTCACCCATAACGGGCACACCGTGCGCGCGAGCGTGTTGCTCGAGAACGGAAAGCTCCGCACGGGTCACCGCAGCTTCAACCTGGCAGACGGCGGGCTGCCGGTGGGGCGCCTCCGCGACGAAGGGGTCGTCGCGCTGGCCGGCAAGGCCGTGCTGTTGACGATCCAGGCGCGCCTGGGCGACGGCGGGCGACCGCTTGCCCTGCCCCATCGCGGCTCGCTCTACATGCCCGCGTCACACCGCCTCGCCGAGAAGCTCCTGGCTCGGCGCGAAGCATCCGCGCTGGCGGCGGAGCTGCTGCCCGAGCGGATCGTGCCGATACTGCGGGTGCGTTTGCGGCTGCTGGACCGCATGAGCGCCGTGCAGACATCCATCCGCCTTCCGAGGCACCTGGCAGAATGGTTCGGGCGGGAGACCGTATCCGCGTCCGAGCTGACCGCGCACTGGGCCGACGCCGCCGAGCAGGCGCGGCAGCGCCTGGCGAGTTTCCGCGACGAGGAAGGGCGCCGTCGATGGCAGCAGAATGCCTGTGGGGAACTGGTCAAGCGGATCGCGTCGCTCGATGCCGAGCGACGGCGACTGGCCGAAGAGAACCCCAAGCAGCCGCGAATCCGCGAGGTCTCCCGTGAGGTCAAGTCCCTCGACGTCGAATTGACCGAGAGGACGCTACGCCGCGTCGCCGACGACACGCAGCTCGCCGAGCTGGATTACTGGGACTCCCGCGGCGCGATCCTGCCCTGGTCGATCGCGCTGGGCGGCGAGGAATTCTACCGTCACGTCATCGATCGCGCCGAGGTCTGTCCGGAAACCCCGGACGACGTGTAGCCCCTGTCGCGCTGGGCTCGCGCACTCGACCGCTGTTGACCCTGTCGGGCGGCGATGGTCTACTGAGGCGCGGCGACAGTCGCAACAAGCCGCACCGGCGGTCCCCTGACCACGAAACGGGCACACGACCATGAGCAGATACCTCGTCACCGGCGGCGCCGGGTTCATCGGGTGCAACCTGACGCGATTCCTTTTGCGCGAGGGACACGACGTCGTCGTGCTGGACAATTTCGCCACGGGCAAGCGCGAGAACCTTGCCGACGTGGCCGACCGTATCGAGTTGATCACCGGGGACGTGCGGCGGCGTGACATGGTGGACCGCGCCGTCGCCGGCTGCGCCGCGGTGTTCCACGAGGCCGCGCTCGGCTCGGTGCCGCGAAGCGTCGAGGACCCGGTGACCAGCCACGACGTGAACGTCAACGGGACAGTGACGGTGCTGGAGGCCGCTCGCGCCGCCGGCGTCAAACGCGTGATCTATGCCGCCTCGTCCAGCGCCTACGGCGACCAGCCCGAGTCGCCAAAGCACGAGGGCATGGTCCCCCGCCCCATCAGCCCGTACGCTGCCGGAAAGCTCGCCGGTGAGGTGTACATGCAGGGCTACGCCGCCGTCTACGGGATGGAGACGCTGTCGCTGCGGTACTTCAACGTGTTCGGGCCGTTCCAGGACCCCTCCGGTCCGTACGCGGCGGTCATTCCCGCCTTCATCAGTCGGATCCTCCACCGCGAGCGTCCCGTGGTCTACGGGGACGGCGAGCAGAGCCGCGACTTCTGCTACATAGAGAACGTCTGCCGGGCCAACTGGCTGGCGGCCAACGCGCCATCCGACGTCTGCGACGGGCGGGCAGTCAACGTCGCCTGCCACGACAGCACGACACTGAACGAGATTCTGGAGCAACTGGGGCGGCTGCTCGAGATGCCGGTACGGCCCGAATACGCCGAAGCCCGCGCGGGCGACGTGCGCCACTCGCTGGCTGACATTTCGCGAGCGCGTGATATACTGGGTTATCAACCAGCGGCCTACTTCGACGAGGGGCTGACGGCGGCCATTGACTGGTACCGCGCCAACCTCGGCTAATACCCGCGACGACGGGCGGTGGCGGGCGTGCGCGGACCGCCCGGTTCGGCGGGGGCGTGCGACGGAAAGGACGGCGGGACGATCAGTCGGGGAGAGCTGAACATCCTGATGACCTGTGTCGGTAGGCGCGTCCAGTTGATGGAGGCGTTCCGGCAGGCGATGTCGCAGTTGGACGTGACCGGGCGGATCGTCGCAACCGACGTCACGACGGCGTCCCCGGCGTTTCACCGCGCCGACGAGGGCGTGCTGGTCCC
>JBMCUM010000148.1:0-5280 GCA_048622595.1 Planctomycetota bacterium
GGGCCCGCGCGGCCGCGGAGCTCCGCGCCCTGGACGAGTTGCTGCGGCGATACCATGCCCCGGCGCCGGACGCCCTGGCCGAGCGCATCTGCGCCGCCCGGCGCCCCGCGCGACGAGCGGCGCGGCTGCGCCTGGTCGCGCGATGGGTCGCCCCGGCCGCCGCAGCCGTCGCGGCGGTGGTGGTCGCGGCGGTTTATTTGCCCGCCCTGACGTCCAGGCCTGATGCGACCGATCGGGCCGCACAAAGCGACACGCCGCCCAAGCCCGCGCAACGGACACCGGCTGAGGAAGCGCCCCCCGCCGCCCCGAGCCGGCAGCGCGTCGAGCAGGTCGCGATGCTGGGCATGGACATGTTCCGCGATTATGACGTGGTGCGCAACTACGAGACCCTGGCCGCCATCGAGCGGCTCGAGGGGGGCGACGGAAACGGCACGTGACGGGAACGATGCGACACATCGCCGTGATTCTGGCGGCGGGGCTGCTGGTCGGGGGCGTCGCCGCGGGCGAACCGGGCGACGACGCGCGCCAGCCGGTGCGCTATCCCGGCGACATCGTCAGCCAACTCCGACTGAAGCTGAAGCTGCTGCGGACGCTGGACAACAGCTCGGTCGTGGAGGCCGTCTCGCACGCCCGGCAGCAGTGGGAGGGGCTCACGCCGGACCAGCGACAGCGGTACCGCGACCAGGCGCGGGCCTTCCTGCGAGAGAACCCCGAGCGCCAGGCCGAGCTGCTACGCCATTACGACAAGCTCATCCGGATGACGCCCGAACGGCGCGCCGCCTACCGCTACCGCGCCGCGTGGCTGAAGGCGGTGACCGACTGGCTCCGCGCGCACGACCCCGAGCGCATCGAGGCGCTGCGCCGCATGACGCCGACGCAGCGCGCCGAGCAGTTCGTCGCGCTGAGGGACCGCCTTGTGGCCGAGGGCGAGATCGAGCTGCCGCCGCCTCCGTCTGCGGCGACGCGTCCGGCGACGGACCGAACGACGCGCCCGTCGACCCGCAGCGGCGACCGCGCGGCGTCCGGGCGGTAACGGCGAGGATTCTGTGCTTGCACGCCGCACGCCGGCGCGGTCATAATGGGTCGTCCTGCCCGACCGACGGTTTTACAAGTAAACAGAGAGCACCATGGGATCCTTGCTGGCAGCGTTGCTGGAACTGCAATCCGTCGAGAGCCAACTGCGACAGGTACGCGACCGTCGGCGCCGCCGAACCCGCGCCGCCAAGGTCCAGCAGCGCCGCATCGACGAGCTCCGGCAGCGGGAGCAGCAGGTCCAGGAGACGCTCTCCCGCCAGCGCCGACACGCCGACAGCGCCTCGGTGGACGTCAAAGCCGCCGAAGAGAAGATCTCCCGCCTCCGCAGCGGGCTGAACTCCGCCAAGACCAACAAGGAATACGCGTCCATCCTCACGCAGTTGAATACGGTCAAGGCCGACAACGCCAAGCGCGAGGAAGAGGCGCTGCAGTTGATGCAGAGCGTCGATGAGACGTCCTCCGAACTGGCCGACGTCCGCAAGGAGATCGAGAACGAGCAGAAGCGCCTCGAGCAGATCGAGGCCGACACCGCCGAGGAGGTCGGGAAGCTCGACGCCATGATCGAGGACCTCCAGGCCAGGCGGGACGCGGCGGCCGCCGAAGTGCCCGACGCGGAGCGTGCCGTCTTCGAGCGGATCGCGGACAACTACGACGGCGAGGCGATGGCGGTCGTCGAGCAGCACGGAAAGAAGCCCCCGCACCAGTTCGTCTGCGGGGGCTGCTTCATGAGCATCAACGCCGAGCACGTCAACGCGCTGCGGGTCCGCGACGAGGTCCGCCGGTGCGACTCCTGCGGACGCATCCTCTATCTCGAATCCCAGGCGCAGAACGCCACAACCAACCCCTGAGACCGCCGGTGCGGAGGCCTTCGGCAGGATGGGATCACGTCCGCTTCGCGTCAGGATTTACACGGACGGCGGCGCGCGGGGAAACCCCGGACCGGCCGCTGCGGGCTACGTGCTCGTCGACGCCGACGACGACCGGACGCTGCTGGAGGCCGGGCACTTTCTCGGCCGCGCCACCAACAACGTCGCCGAGTACCGCGCCATCATCGCCGCGCTGGAGGCGGCGGCACGGCTCGGCGCCGTCCAGGCCGACGTGCTCAGCGACTCCGAGCTGATCGTCCGCCAGATGAACGGACAGTATCGCGTCAAGAACGCCGGGCTCAAGCCGCTGCACGAGCGGGTGCGCCGACTGGAGAAGGGCTTCGACCGCGTCGCCTACGCGCACGTGCGGCGCGAGAGCAACACCCGCGCCGACCGCCTGGTCAACCGCGCCATCGACCGCGGCGGGGACGTGTGCGACGCTGACGACTGAGGACAGCCGCCATGACCACCGCTCCGACCGCACCCGGTCAGCCGCTACCGCCCCGCATGCCCGGCGCCGACGAGGGCCCCAGCCGGCTGTGGTACTTCGTCGCAGCCATCCTCGCCGGCGCGAGCATCGGCATGATCGCCTGGTGCATCGCCACCCTTGTCGGTCGAGTGCAGTCCCCCACCGGCATGTTCCATCTCGCGCGCTTCAGCGCGCCGGGCGAAATGGCCTTTCGCGCCGGCAGCCCCGGTACGTACAACCTGTACGTCCGCCGGGAAGACCGCCGCGGGCGGCGCCCGGAAACGTGGGACGTCCACGTGAGGCGCCTTGCTGACAACGGCCTCGTCCCCGTCTCGTCGTCGAAAGCCGACATGACGCTGACAATCAATGACGAGCAGTTCGTGGCCGTGCGGCGCTTCGAGGTGAACACTCCGGGCCAATATGCCGTCACCGTCGCGTGCGATGAGCCGCATGCCCGGGCGCGGATGGCCGTCGGGCCGTGGGGTATGCGCGGATTCCTGGGCTTCATGGGGCGAATTGCGATGATACCGCTGGTGCTGCTGTTCGGCGGCGGCGGGGCGCTGGCGATCTTCCTGGTGACGCTGCTCAAGCGGCGCTCGGCGCGGAAACGGACGGGTCCGCCCTGTCCGCCCCAGGACCCGCCGCCACCACCGCCGCATGGCGGGTCGGCCGGACCTGCACCCTTCCCGCCCGCCGCGCGACGGTGAATGTGGTATAAGGGCTCCCGCCGTGCGCCGCAGCCCCGACCCGGGGCGAAGGCGACCCGCGTCAACTTGTGCAATCCGTGGACCGAGCCGATAAGCCGATGCCGCGATTCGACGAGACATTCGTCCAGCAGGTCCAGCAGGCGACGGACATCGTCGACCTCGTCGGGCAATACGTCGCGCTGAAGAAGCGTGGCAAGGAGTTCGTCGGTCTGTGTCCGTTCCACCAGGACAACCGGCCGTCGATGTACGTCTCGCCGGTCAAGCAGATCTTCAAGTGCTTCGCCTGCGGGGCGGGCGGGACCGCGTTCAACTTTGTCATGCTGTACGACAAGCTGACGTTCCCCGAGGCGGTCCGGCGACTGGCCGAGCAGGCCGGCATCCCCCTGCCGCGAGATCCCACCGCCCAGGCGCGCCCCGAGGGGCTCGGCAAGAACGACCTGCTGGATGCGGTGCTGTTCGCGGCGCGCTGGTTCCGCGAGCAGCTCCGCGCCCCGTCGGGGCGGGCCGCCCTGGACTACGCACGCGGCCGGGGGCTGACCGACGAGTCCATCGATCGCTTCGGGCTGGGTTACGCGCCCGACGCCTGGGACGGGCTGCTCAAGGCGGCAAAGGCACGGGGCTACTCCGAGCGCCGGCTCGCCGCGGCCGGGCTGGTCGTCCGCAAGGACGAGACCGGGCGGTCCTACGACCGGTTCCGCAACCGGCTGATGTTTCCGATCCTCGACGAGAGCGGACGCCCGGTCGCCTTCGGCGGACGCGCCATGAGCGACGACGAACGCGCCAAGTACCTCAACAGTCCCGAGAGCCCCCTGTTCGACAAGTCGGGCATACTGTACGGGCTGAACTGGGCGCGTCCGGCGATCGGCTCGTCCGAGCAGGCGATCGTCGCCGAGGGCTACCTCGACGCGCTGATGCCCATGCAGGCGGGCGTGGGAAACATCGTGGCCACGCTGGGCACCTCCCTGACGGACCGGCACGTGCGCCTGCTGGCGCGGTACGCCCGGGACGTGGTGCTGATCTTCGACGCGGACACGGCCGGGGCGGCCGCGGCCGAGCGGGCGCTGGAGACGTTCCTGACTCAGCAGTTTCACGTGCGGGTGGCGACGATCCCGTCGGGCAAGGACCCGTGCGACCTGGTGACCGCCGGCGGCGCCGAGGCGCTGCGGACGCTGGTCGACGAGGCGCCGGACGCGCTGCAATACGTCTGGCAGCGGACGCACGCGTCGTGGACGCAGGCGGGTCGCCCCGCCGACCGCCGGCGTATCGTCGAGCAGTTCCTCCAGCTCGTGGCCTCGTCGGCCGCGTACGGCGCCATCGACGAGGTCCGGCGCGGGCAGCTCGCCCAGCACATCGCGCACATGCTCAACGTCCCGGCGAGCGACCTTCAGCAGCAGATGCGGCGGCTGTCGCGTCGGGCGCGGCGGTCGGGCCGAAGCGACCCCGCCCTGCGGGGAACCTACGCCTCCGAGCGGCTCGCCGAGCGCCACCTGCTGGAGGTCCTGCTCAACGCCCCGGAGCTGTTCGACACGGCGGCCGAACGCGTCGGACCCGACGATTTCGCCGATCCGACCCTGCGGGCGATCGCCGAGAGATTCTGGCGGCTCGCCGGCGCCGGACGGGCGAACCTGGAGAACCTTCTGGCCGGCGAGGAGCTGGCCGAGCACGGCGCGCTGCTGGCGGACCTGGCGACGGCGGGCGAGCAGCGAGGCAACTACGAGGCGACCCTGATCGGCGCCGTCGACGACGTGGTCTACCGTCGACACCGCGCCGAGCTGGACCGCCTGCAGTCGGCCGAGTTGACCGACGACGCCCTGCGCAAGCTCGGCGACCAGCTCAGACAGGCGGACGTCCGCCGGTACCCGAAGATCAGTTGACGCCTCGACGAGTCGTTGACCCGTCAGAATGCATACCGCAGCGCGGCGTAGACGTTCGTGTTCCGCCGGAGCTGTCCGAACAGCGTGTGGTCGTGGGCGCCGAATAGCACGTTGCCCCCGGCCTCCACCGTCCAGTGGTCGCTGATCTTGTAGGTGACCTTCGGGCGCAGATAAGCGTCCGAATCGCTCGGGCTGTAGAAGGTGAACAGCGACAAAATCAGGTTCTGGTTCATCAGCTTCTTCGTCAGCCGCAGCATGCCGGCCCTCTCGAGCGTGGCGTCGGCGTCGGCCAGGGCGCGCTGCCGCCGGCGCGCGGTCAGCGGGCGTCT
>JBMCUM010000149.1:0-5279 GCA_048622595.1 Planctomycetota bacterium
CCGAGACCGAAGGGCCCGCCACCGCGCCGATCCCCAAGAAGAAGCTGACGCGGCGGGGCAAGCTGATCCTGGCGGCGGCGCTGGGGGGGCTGGTCCTGGCCGCCGGGGTCACCGCGCTGGTCTACCAGGGCACGCGGGCCGCCGAGCGCGCCCGGCGCGTCAAGCGGACCTTCGAGCAGGCCAAAAGCGACTACGACGCGGCACTTCCGCCGGCGAACGACCCGGAGAAGTTTGCCGAGGCGCGCGAGGGGTTCAGGGAGGTCCGTGACACGGCCGGGGGCTCCAGTTTCGCTGCCCGCGCCGAGGTGCTGGGGCACATGGCGGCGGCGTACATCGCCGCCGAGGCGGACGATTGGGACCGAGCCAGCGCCAGCAAGCAGCAGGCCGAACGCGCCATCGCCGACGTCCGGCAGAACTGGTCCGAGGGGGACTGGCCCGAGGGTAAGCTCCAGCAATGGGTCCGCGCCAGACGCGACGGGATCGACAGCTTCGAGGACCACCTGTCGCGCAGCCGGCTGTTCGCGGCGCGCCGCCGGGTGGGTTGGGCGCTGCTTGCCGCGGCCGAGCGGCTGAGCAAGACGCGGGCGGCGCTGGACGGCGCCGAGGCGCCCGTCGCGGTGGAGGAGGTGATCGCCGCGCGGGAGCATTTGCAGAACGAGGTCGCCGAGGCCTATCCGGACGACGATCCGCCGCAGGCGGTGGCCAACGCCGTCGAGGCGCTGAACCGGGCCGAACGGAACCTCCGCGACCTGCCCGACGTAGCCTCCGCCGCACGGCGCAAGGACGTGCTTCTTATGGTCGAGTCGGACATCGTCCCCCAGGCCGAGAAGATGATCGCCGCCCTCGGGGAGTACGCCGCGACCCGCCGGCAGATCGCCTCCCGGGACGCCTTCGCCCAACGGGTGGAAGCGGCGCGGACGGCGGTCGCCGAGGCCCAGACCCAGCAGCAGCAGCGCAGGCGCCGCCGGCGCGTGGAGGAGCTCAAGGTCGAGCTGGCAGAGATGCGCGACCAGGCCGACGCACGCCTCCAGGCCGCCGTGAAACGCGCCACCGAGCGCGGCGAGATCGAGGCCGCGAAGCAGGGACTCGACCAGGTCAAGCTCCTCGGCGAGAGGATCCACGATTGGACCGTCCCGACAGAGGCCGCGAGCATGCTGGGCCCCGAGTACAATCGGGAGCTGGAGACGTACCGCGACGAGACGTTCGACGCCCTCGGCGAGCGGATCAGTCAGGCGGAGGACAAGATCAAAGCCGCCTCCAGGAAGTGGGCCAAGGTTAACGAGCTCCGGGACGCGAAGCAGGCCGCCGGCGTCGCCGAGGACAAGGAGGACTGGGCCGCGGCGCGGAAGTACCTCTCCAGTGCGGTGTCGCTGGCCAAGGAGGTCAGCCCGGACCAGGTCTCCGAGCTACAGCAGCGTATGCAGCGTGCGACGTTGCGGGCGCGCCTGCAGCGTGCGCTGGAGCTCAAGGCCGATGGCAAGAACGTCGAGGCGGTGGCGATTCTCGACGAACTTCTCGGTCAGGACCCGCCCGAGGACATCGCCAAGGCGGCGCGGTCCGCGAAGAAGGACGCCCAGAGCAGGGTGGACTGGGCCCGGCTGGTGGACGAGGGCGAGAAGCTGCGCCGCCGGCGGAAGTGGGAAGAAGCCCTGGCGAAGTTCGAGCAGGCCGCCGCCATCCGCAAGGACGACCACGTCCGCCAGCGGATCGCTGAGTGCAAGTACCACGTGGGTCTGGCCAAGGCCGATCGACTGGTCAGCGAGGGCGAGTTCGCCGCGGCGCTGGACCAGTATCAGCAGCTCAAGCGGATCCGTCGCGACGCGTGGGACTTCCTGGACGGCAAGATCCGCGAGGTCCGCAAGCTGCAGCGCTTCCACGAGCTGCTGGGCAAGGGGCGCGAGGCCCTGTCCAAGGGCGAATGGTACGACGCGCGGATGAGCTTCCGCAAGGCCATCGAGATGTACCCCGACAACGCCGAGCGCATCGCCCCGGCCACGAAGGGGCGACAGGAAGCGCTGTACAACGAGTGGCTGGACAAGGGCAAGAAGCGGATGGCGGCGGAGGACTACGTATCGGCCCGGGCGTACTTCAAGAACGCCGTCGAGCACGCCGCCACCGACGCCCAACGCGATCAGGCCCAGGGCTTCATCGACCAGGCCGAACGCGCCATCGCCGACGACGAGGAATGACCGATCATGCGCGGGCGACGGACAACCTCGCGCCGGGCTGCGCCGCGTGCGGCGCCGCGCCTGTGCGGGCGCAGGCCGACGCGCCGCGCCGCCGGTCGGCGCGGACAGGTGCTGATCATCGTCCTGCTGGGCATCGGGCTGCTGGTGGGGCTTCTGTTCTACGTGTACAACGCCGGCGAGCAGATCAACCGCCGGGTTCAGATGCAGAACGCCGCGGATTCCACGGCCGTCAGCGGCGCGGCCTGGCTTGCGCGGAGCTTCAACCTCATCGCGATGAACAACGTCGCCGCCAGTCGCATGCTCGCCCTCGTGCCGGTCATGGACGCGGTTCCGCAGGCCGGCGACATGGCCTTCAGCGAGCTGAACGACTGGATCGGCGACGACGCGTATTCCGGGACGGTCCACGCCCCGGGCGACGGGCTGACCGGGATCGCCGACCAGCTCGGCGGGTCCGTGCCGGGCCTGGACGGGTCGACGCGCAGCAAGGTCCGCGACGGGATCGAGTCGCTGCTGAAGCGGATGCGGAATCAGCGCGAGATGATCGCCCCCTTCCGAAGCCCCAGCGAGGGCGGTTCGCTGGACATGGCCGATGTGACCACGTGGTCCGTCCGCGGCACGTCCGGCAGCGAGCCGCACGGGCAACTGTGGCGGGCGGCGACCGTGCTCGACGAGCTGAACCAGGCGACGGTGGACTCGGCCGGCGTGCTCGCACAGGCCAACGCCGTCCGCTTCGGACGCGACAACGGCGCTGACGTGGCGATGCTCGTTCCGATCGTTCCGGAGATCCCCGCCGAGCGCGGCGAGCTGCGCGATTTCGAGCCCGTCCTCCGCAAGCGACTGCGGGTGGACCTGAAGGGGCAGTCCGCCCGGCAGATCAACGGAAACGGGGGGAGCATCCCGCACTGGTCCTGGCCGGAGCGGCTGGGCCCGTGGGCGCGGCTGTTCGACCCGCCGGCGTGGTACCGCCGCCACCGTTGGGGCGAACGCGGCTGGCGGCATACGTGGGGCGTCCGCGTGCCCACCGGGTCCCGCAAGACCCGACAGGTCCCCCCCCGTGAGGGTCGGCGCATCCGCGGGCCCTCGGCCGGGGGCGGACGCGCGGGGCGCGGCGCCTCGCGAGGACACGGACCCCGACGCGGCGGAACGCGGAGTTGGCAGCCCACCAAGAAGATTCCGCGGGGGTACACGACGTACGGCCCGTACTACTGGGCGCACAAGTGGGTCACGGACCTGGCGCGCCACCAGTTGTCCGACAGCCGCTTTCGCGAGTATTACGACAAGATGGCGGACACGAAGCTGGGGTACATGTTCTCGGGTTCGTCGCCGGAGCTGAAGACGATGCACCGGCCTTGGTGGGTGACGGACCTGGAGGCGGCGCGGCAGTACGGGGACAACCCGGCGATCCGCAAGAGCTTCACGAAGTACTACTATCTGGAGATCATCTACAAGGGCAGCGGCGACTCGCGGCGCGTGACCAGCGACAACCTGCGCAACCCGGTGGCGCGGGACTTCCGCGGATGGGTCCCGCCGGAGCAGTTGCGCTCGAAGGTCTTCAGCGGCAATCCCGACGTTTCGGCGATGGAGCAGGTCGGCGACCTGCCGATGTGGAAGTTCACCGCCGAGGGCATCGAGCAGCGCCTCAGCCCCGGCGGCGAGGTCGTCGACGAGTGGGAAGTGCACTTCGAGTGGTACTTCATCTTCGGCGGGCTGGACTGCGGCGGGGACGTCGTCATCACCAACCCGTGCAACTGGGACGCCGGGGACACGCTTCCGGCGCCGATGCTCATGGCCGAGGCGGCGCGGAGCGGGTACAGCAGCGACCCGGACGCCGGGGCGCGGCGCGAGTTCTTCAGCGTCCTCGGGGTGGTCCGCCAGCCCGCCCGCGCCGGGTTCTGGGCCAGACGGTTCAGCTCGCAGAACCCGCTGGAATCCATCGTAACCGTCGCGCAGGCCAAGGTGTTCAACAACCAGAGCTGGGACCTGTGGACGCAGGACTGGCAGGCGCAACTGACGCCCGTGCGCCACTGGGGCGACTGGGTGGGGCGCCTCGACTGGGGGCTGGACCGGGTCGGCGAGACCGGCGGGATGGTCTCGGCCGACGAGGTCCGCCGCATCCGCGACTACATGTGGCACCTGGGCGAGGAGACGGCGGAGTTCCACCTGACCCACTGATGCGACGCGGCACGAGGACAACCCGACGCGGGACGCACACGCGGGCGGCGCGCCGGCGCCGCGGGACGGCGATACTGGAGTTTGTCATGTCGCTTCCCATCCTGCTGTTCGTGCTGCTGGGGACGTGGCTGTTCGGGTGGGCGATGATGAACCAGCAGCACGTGAAGATATCCGACCGCTACGCCGCGTGGCGCGAGGTCCGCGGCGCCGGTCGGGCCGGACCGGCCCAGATCAACCAGCGCTTCTTCCGCGACACGGCGCACCCGCTGGACATCGACCGCGGCGTGGGAACGGACCAGACCATCCTGGACCTGGTCGCCCTGACCGGGCGTATCGGCGGCGAGGCGCAGATGTACGCCGACAAGCTCGTGGTCGGTCGCTTCCCGCGAAGCCGCTCGGCGCGAGTTCGCGCGCGATTCCCGTCCGACGTGGACCTGTGGAACCGCCTGGAGGGGCGCATCACCAGCCGCCACGTGCGCGAGGGGCGCGAGTGGCGCCGCAAGCAGGCCGACTGCGAGCGCGTGCTGCGCGACGAGTTCCTCGCCGACCTCGACGCCGAGCTGCGGGGGGTGGACGCGCCGGGACGGCGCCTGGCGCGCGTCCTGCGGCACCTGTACGACACGAAGTGGTAGACCCGCCGCATGAGTCCGCCCGATGAACAACCCCGCGCCGGACGGCGCGCCCTGCGAGGGGCGCTGTACGCGGCGCTGCTGATCGTGGGGGTGTTCGTGGCCTGGCAGGTGCATCGGTTCTGGAGCGACCGGCGCGCGGACCGGCGCGAGTTGCGCGACTTTCCCGACGCGTTGCGCTACAGGCGCGACGACGCCGGCGCCGCGGCAGGACGCGCCTCGACCCGCCCGGACGGGCCGCCGCCCGGCGAGGCGCTGTTCGAGGTCGGCGGGCTGCGCGACATGCGGC
>JBMCUM010000150.1:0-5273 GCA_048622595.1 Planctomycetota bacterium
CGGCCTCGCTCGTCCTTGGGGAAGCTCTTGGCCCCGAGGGTGACGCCCTGGTAGACCTTGACGTTGTCGCCGATGCGGGTGGTCTCGCCGACGACGACGCCGGTGGCGTGGTCGATGAAGAAGCTTCGCCCGATCTGCGCTGCGGGATGGATATCCGTACCGGTGACGCTGTGGGCGTACTCGGACATGATTCGCGGCATCAGCGGAACCGACAGGTCCGCCAGCTCGTGGGCGAGCCGATAGACCGTCACCGCGTAGAACCCGGGGTAGCTGTAGATCACCTCGTCGATGCTCTTGGCCGCCGGGTCGCCGTCGTACGCCGCCTGGGCGTCCAGCGCCAGCGCCGCGCGCACCGGCGGGATGCGGGCGAGGAACTGTCCGGACAGCTCCGTCGCCTCGGCACGGGCCGCCGGGGCGTGCGGGTCACCGTCATGGCGCCCGGCGCTGGTCAGGCAGTGTGCGATCTCGTCGGTCAGCTCCTCGGTCAGCCGCGCCAGCAAACTGCCCACGTGGTAGCTCACGTCGTCCCACCCGAGCCGCCGCTGGCCGAAGTACCCGCAAAACAGCAGTTGCCGGAGCTGCCCGACCGTCGCCACGATCCGCTCGCGCGAGGGCAGGGCGGCCTGGCCGATCCGCTGCGTCCGCTCCTCGGCACGGTAGCTGGCGACCACGGCATCGACCAGCTCGGGGATGTTCGGCTTGTTGTCGCTCATCGGCGTGCTCGGACGGACATTCTACGCCACCGCCCGAGGCGATGCGAGCGCTACCGCTCGCCGGCGCGCAGCGCGTCCAGGCGGCGCTCGACGGCCGCGATCTCCGCCAGCAGCGCCCGACGGAGCCCCCGGACCGCCTCGAGGTCCCACCGGGCGGCGTGGGCGTCGTCGCTTCCGGATTGGGAGTGCAGCTCGCCCTCGGCGTCTACCACCGCTAGGTCGAACAACGCCACCCGGCTGCGCAGCGCCCGCAGGCGGGCGCGAAGGCGGCGGGCTTCCTCGCCGCTGGCGCGGCGCGGCGCGTCGGTCCCCAACAGCCCCAGCCGCGCGCGATACTCACGCAGCAGCGCGCGGCACTCGTCCAGGCGGACCCGCGCCGCGTTCAGCCGCGCGCGTGCGTCGGCCTCGCCGTCGGTGCCGGCGGCCTCGTCCGCCGCGGCCTCGGCGCGCTCCACCCGCTCGGTGAGCTCCTCGACGCGCAGCGCCAGCCCCGCCGCGATGTGCTCCGCCCGGTGCCGCGCGCCGATCGGCGGAGCAGCTCCCGGGCTCGCGGGGCGCGGCGCCGGCTCGACGGGTACCCATGCCCGCCCGTTCCACCGCATCTCGTGGCGGACCACGTGGTCGGCGTTGGCGACGGTCAGCGTCCCCGGACCGGTCGAGAGCACCTCGTAGCTCTTGACCGGCGCGCCGCGCCGCGTGATCCGCACCACGCGCACGATGCGCTCGTCGGTCTCCGGCGGGCGGGCGCGGTCCTCGCTGCGCCCGTCCGAGTGGGTGATGCGGTAGTAGACGGCCTCGGGCGGCTCGGGCGCGTCGGGCGCGGCGCGGACGTCGCGCGGCGCAGCGGCGGCCGCCCACAGCGCCGCGGCGACCAGCACCGCGCCGCGGAGGCGCCTGTCGGGGCGGGGTCGATCCATGGGTCTGTCCTTTCCATGCCGGGCGCGACGCGCCGGCCCGTAGGTTGTTTCGACCTGTCGCGCCGGGACCTTATGCATTCTACGGGCCCGGCGACGGGCGAGCGCCGCGCCGCGGGAAGCTGCTGCTCTGTGGCACGTCAAACGACGATTGCGTGCCGTGGCTTGCCCAGCAGCCACGTTTACCACAATCCCGTAGTTGCTTCGCAAACCACGGCACCCTCAATTCAGATGTCACACACCACTACCATTGCTCCTCCAACTTGCGGAGGCGCTTCTGCGTGAGGTGATAGAACAGCGCCGAGACCCCGGCGCACAGCACCGCCGTCGCGGCGATGTAGACGGCGGCGTATCCCCCCGTCGCCGTCGACGCCCCGCCGAAGCTTAGCGCCGACCAGATGCCGACGCCCGCGATGGTCCCGTAGAACAGCCCCCGCCAGACCGCCCAGCGCAGCGACGCGGCCTTTCCGCCGAAGGGGATGATCACGCAAGCGGCCAGCGCCAGCGAGCCGGACATCGGCGCGATCGCCCCGGCCGCCATGCGCAGCAGCAGCGTCGGAAGGTAGCCGATGGCATAGAACGCCGCGGCTGCCCAGAGCGCGCGGATCACGCGGCGGGACAGTTTGACCGGTTTGCGTTCCTGCATGAGCTCAGGGCTCGTCGCCCGCTCGGCGGAGGGGCTCGGCCAGCAACGGCTCCAGTCCGTCCGTCGCGTGGATGTTGTAGTCGCCCGCGGCGCCCCTGACAATCAGCGCCTCGACGCCGTCGGGAAGGCGGGCGAGCCCGTCGGGACCGACCACGCTCAGCGCGGTCGCCCACACGTCGGCGGTGGTCGCGTCCGGCGCGACCACCGTCACGGATGCCGCGGCGCGGTCGGCCCGCAGGGCGCGCCCGTCGCGCGGGTCGACGATGTGACTGTACCGGACGCCGTCGATCTCGGCGCCCCGCGCGTAGTGACCGCTCGTGCAGACCGCCCCCCCGTTCAGGCGCAGCTCGGCGAGCGGCTCGCCGCCGAACGGGTCGCGCACCTGCACGGGCCAGCTCCCGCCCCGCGGCGGGCGCCCGAAGCAGCGGACGTCCCCCCCGACCTCGACGAACCCGCCGACGGCGCCGGCGCGGCGCATCCGCGCCACGGCGCGGTCGATGGCATGGCCTTTGGAGATCCCGCCGAGGTCCACGCACGCCGAGTCGCGCCGCTTGACCGCACCGCCCTCCTCCAGCGCGAAATCCGACCAGCGCGACGCGGCGCGGGCGGCGTCTCGCTCGGACGGGCTCGGCACGCGCCCGGCGTCGGCCGCCCCCGCCCACAGGCGAAGCACCGGCAGGCACGTCACGTCGAACGCGCCATCGCTAGCGCGCCACAGGCCCCGGCTGCGGCGCAGAACCGCGAGCGTCTCCCCCGACAGACCGACGCGCTCACCCCCGGCTGCGGCGTTGAGCCGGCCGATCTCGCTCGCCTCGATCCGTCGGCTCATCCGCGCCTCGACGCGGCGCAGCGCCGCCTCGGCTGCGTCCAGCGCCGCCGTCGCGACGTCCGCCTCCCCGCGCGGCGCCACCGCGATCAGGTGCGTCCGCGTGCCCATCACCCCCACCGGCTCGCGCCGCGCGACCGCCGGCCGCCAGGTCTTCCACACGGCCAGGCCCGTCACCCCGGCCAACAGCACCAGCGCGGACCAACCCAGGAGGCGCTGCCGGCGGCAGGTCGTGTGCGCCGCGTCCGGAGTGGCGCGGGGGGGCGTCATTCGGCGACGTACTCGGCCTTGACGACCGAGTGCATGCCCCCGCGCGGGGTGAATCTGCCGGTGACGGTCATGCGGCGGGGTCGGCAGGCGGCGACGAGGTCGTCGAGGATGCGGTTGACCACGTCCTCGTAGAACACGCCTTCGTTGCGGTAGCCCTGGAGGTAGAGCTTCAGCGACTTGAGCTCCACGCACAGCGCGTCGGCGACGTACTCGATCTCGATCGTGCCGAAGTCCGGCTGGCGCGTCCTGGGGCAGACGCTGGTGAACTCCGGCGCCACGTGACGGATCACGTAGTCGCGCTGCGGATGCGGGTTGTCGAAGATTTCCAGTGCGGGCATGGGTGAATCCATTTCACCACAGAGGGCACGGAGATGACAGAGGTTCCTAACAGGCTGGGGGCCAGTATCGCTTCGCGAGGGATGCGTACTCTTCCGTGATGCTCCAGGCCGGGAAGTCAGCGCTTTCGGAATCGCCGGCCCTCCCGCGAGTCAACCGCCAACCCCCCACCATGAACACACCGTCGCGGTAGTTGATCCTCGGGAGGACTGTCAACTCCCGCTCAGCAGGCGTGTCCTTGCCGCTACGACGTGCCCAAGCAAGGTGAGCGCCAACTTTGTCTCGGTACTCCAAGACAGCAGGCATGACTTTCTCCACGTAGTGGCGCGGCTGGGGCCTCCCTGAGTCATTCCACTTGGCTATACGCCCCACAGTCCACGCGTAGTCCACCGCGCTAACCGAGAACCACGCGAAGTAGCAAGTCAGCAGGTCCTTCGGAACCTCCGAAAGGCACGGCGCGTTGCCATAGCCGAAGACCCGCATATTGCCTTGCGGGTCAGCTTTGGCCTTGGTCTTCGACTCAAGGCGGGAGACCTGTTCCGCTAGGAGCCAAAGCCCACTCCTAAGGCAGACCAGGTGCCAATACTCGTTTGCGGGCGGGCTAAACACATCTCCTGCTGCGCGGATGTCGGCGATGTGATCCAGAATGGTCTGTTTGTCGGCCATTGTTGTCTTCCCTTCACTGCCCTTGCAGCTCTCGAGCTGCGATTGTACGGTCAAGCCGATGGCTGACCAAGGCGACAAACCGGCCGTGGTGCTGCTGTCCGGCGGGCTGGACTCCGCGACGGTGCTGGCGATCGCGCGCCACGAGGGCTTCGCCTGCCACGCGCTGTCGTTCGACTACGGCCAGCGGCATCGCTTCGAGCTGGACGCCGCCCGTCGCCTTGCCGCGGCGCTCGGCGCGGTCGAGCATCGCGTGGTCACGCTGGACTTGTCCGCCGGCGGGGGGTTCGGACGCAGCGCCCTGACCGACGAGCTGCCCGTCCCGAAGGACGGGGCGGAAATCCCCCGCTCCACAGCCCGCGACCCGCACGCGTCGCGCCGGGAATCGTCGGTTCCCGTCACCTACGTGCCCGCGCGGAACACGATCTTCCTGTCGATCGCCCTGGGCTACGCCGAGGTCCTCGGCGCCTTCGACGTCTTCATCGGCGTCAACGCGGTGGATTACTCCGGCTATCCGGACTGCCGCCCGGCGTTCATCGAGGCGTTCGAGCGGCTGGCGAATCTCGCCACGGCCGCCGGGGTCCAAGGCCGCGACCGGTTCCGCATCCACGCCCCGCTGATCGAGCTGACCAAGGGGCAGATCATCCGTCGCGGGATGGAGCTGGGCGTGGACTACGCGCTGACGCACAGTTGCTACGACCCGGACCCCGAGGGCGCCGCCTGCGGACGCTGCGACGCCTGCCGTCTGCGGCGCAAGGGCTTCGCCGAGGCGGGCACCGCCGACCCGGCACACGACGCCGAGACGAGCGACTGACCGCGACACGACCTTCAGAAGGACGTACGACGTGCTGATACTACCGGGAGCAGGGTATATTGAACAGCTCCAGAGCGAGACGACGGCTTTC
>JBMCUM010000151.1:0-5205 GCA_048622595.1 Planctomycetota bacterium
CCCCGACATAGACGGGCGTGCCGGGCGGCAGCCCCCGCTTGCGCGACAGCGACGGGAAGAATTGCCCCATCAGCCGCCTCCTTCGTCCGCGGCGAGCACGTCGGCCAGCGTCAGCCCGGCCAGGCGCCCGGCCGCGTGGCGGCGCGCGGCGGCGATCATGCGGTCGGTCCGCGCCGTCCGACGGGGCGGCTCGTCCGCCGTGGCGCCGAGCAGGTCGGCCACGGCGACGTCCCGCGGCGGACGCGTGGGCAGGAAGCCCTCGGCCTCGGCGCCGGCGGGGCTGATCACGCCCATTTGCTTCAGGGCGCCGGTCAGGCGGTCGATCTCCGCGGCAGGGGTGCTCAGCGCCCGCGCCAGCTCGGTGCGCGACACCGGTCCCGTCCCGTCCTCATGGGACCGGGCGATAACGGCCGCGACGGCGAGCAGGTCCCACGGTTCGGCCTGCGGCGCCGGCCTGGCCGCACCGGCGCGCAGCGCGTGGACGTTTCCCGCCGCGTAGGTCAGCACCGCGCCGAACAGGAAGATGATCCACCACAGGTAGACCCAGATCAGAAACAGCGGGATCAGAGCCAGTGCGCCGTAGATGCTCCGCGTGGCGCCGTGGATTACGAACAGGCGGAAGCCCCACTGGGCGACGAACCAGCACACCACGGTTACCAGCGCCCCGCTGACGGCGAAGCGGAACCGCACGCGCGTGTTGGGTATGGCGCAGTACACGCCGGCCAGAAGGAACACGCCTACGGCGGTAGTGGGCGCCCGCGCCAGGGCGGCCAGCAGCCAGCCCACGGCGGGCACGCCGGCGGCGGCGTCCGCCGCGCGGCCCGTCGCCCAGCGGGCGGCGAGGAACGTGATGGGCACGAGCGTCACCGCGGCCCAGTAGAGCATCGCGCGGTGCAGGAAGCGGCGGGACCGCGGCACGTCGAACACCCGGTTGAGCGAGCGCTCCACGCCGGTCAGCAGCGCCACCGCCGAGTAGACCAGCCACAGCACGCCGACCGGTCCGATCACCCCGAGCGTGAGCTGCTGCTCGATGCGCCCGACCATCCGCTCGATGTGCCCGACCAGCGTCTGCGGACGACGCCGGGCGGGACGGTCCTGCCCCGGGCGCGTGGTCGCTCCGGGCGGCGCTTCACGCCGCTCGGGGTGCTCGTCGCGGACGAGCCGGACCTCGTCGAGACCGGCCCGGCCTAACAGACCACGAACCTGGGACTGCATGTTCAGGGCGCCGAAGGGCTTGAGCACGACGTAGGCCAGCACCAGCGTCGGAACCAGCGCGAAGATGGTGCGGAATGCCAGCGCCGCAGCCAGCGTCACGGCGTTGTTCTCGCGCAGGCGCCGCGCGCACAAACTCCACATCCGCATCTGGTGGCGCAGAAGGCGCATCCATCGCCCGAGCTCGTCACTCGGGGCCGCCAGGAAACGCTGCAACCGGCGCGTGACTCGTTTAGACCAGGTGCGCACGAGCTTTCAAAGCCCTCATACGGGGCCGTGTGACGCCGTTCGTCGCCGAACCGGACGGGTTACTTGTAGGTTGACTTGATCACGTCCCTGGCGCCGTCGATCGAGGTGGTCAGGGCGTCGCGCACGGAGTTGGCGGTCTCTTCGCTGATGTCGCCGGCCGCTTCGATCGCACCGGTGACGGCGCCTTTCATGACCTTGTTGGCGTCGCCGCCGATATCTCCTGCCGCCACGATGCTCCCGCGCACGGCCGCGACGGCCGTCTTCGACACGTCGGCACCGGTTTCGTGGGCGGCCTTGACGGCGCCGTAGGCGGCCTTATGTGCCGTCTTGACTACGTCCGAGCCGACATCCGACGCCGCCTGGATCGCTCCGCGAATGATCTTGCCGACGCTTTCCTCAGCCGCCACGGTTACATCCGTGACGCCCTGGACGGCGGTGCAGACCATGTCGCGTGTGGTCTCGACGACGGCCTCGCCCACGTCACCGACGGTATTGATTGCGCCGATGGTGGCCATCTTTGCGGCCTTTACGATGCTGGACAGAACGGATTTACCCATGACCTATCTCCCAATGTGGCGGCATGCGGGCGCTGACGGGCCCGGCTCAGGAAAGCTCCCAACGCGGGAGCATGCTTGTTGAGCACCTGAAACACTTGCCGACCCTGCCGCAGCCTAAACGTTCCGTGCACTTGACATGTAATTCTATGCAGACAAACCGCCGCAAACCACCTGATGGTCTGCTGCACGTTAGTGAGGCAGCGCTGCCGAGGCGATCTTCCGCCAGCGCGGTCTAAACGATATCGGCCAGAGAGGCGCCCAGCACCGACCGCGCCAGTTGGTCCAGCGCGTCGCGCTTCCCGGCGAAGTGGAACGTCCGATGCGTGTGGGTCAGCGCCTCGCCGGGGCCCAGCTCGGCGGCAGGACTGGACGTCTCGATCTCGTAGAACGGGCCCAGCGACGCGGCGCCGGGCTCCGGCGGACCGTCGTTGTAGCTGTTGACCGCGTCGCCGGCGAACGGCTCGTCCTGGTGCTCCCACTTGCTGTTGACGTAGGGCAGCTCGGCCGCCCCTGCCGGCAGCGAGAACTGCACGACGGTCAGCACCTCGGCGTCGGGGTCGTAGCTTCCCAGAACGTCCTTGGCCCGGGTGGGGGAGATGCCGATCTTGCTGCGGTGTTGTCCGTCGACGGCGAACAGGGCGTAGTAGTCGCCCACCCAGCACCGCTCGGGCGGCAACTCGCCGAAGTAGTCGGTGGTGACCGGCGGGCCCAGCGTCGCCTGGTCGCCGGCGACGAACGGGGCGATGACCTTCCCCTTGGGCAGCGGCTTGAACTGCCCGAGGATCCACACGCTGAGAAGCCCGCTGTCGCGCGTCCAGGGCTCGTCGCCGGCGTTGCCCAACTGGTTCTCCGAGGCGAAGCCCACCATCGACACCCCGTCGGGGATGTCCACGCCGAGGACCTCCCCGGCGCGCTGCGGGCCGATCAGCTTCACCGTCCGCCACACGGAGCAGGCGAACTCCGTCCCGCTGGCGTTGGTGACGGTGAACCTGCGGCTCATGGCCGCCGAGTCGGTGCTCTGGGAATCGACCTCGAACGGGCCGGTGTTGAACCCGGCCGGGGTCTTCCAGTGCTCCAGGTCGAACGGCTCGCCGGGAGCGAACCACAGCCCGAACTGCCCGGCCTCCGGGCCCAGCCAGAAGCGGTCCTCCCCCCCGTAGTTGTCGAACGCGGTTCCGGTCCGCCCCGCCTCGATGAAGTCGCGGTTGATCCATCCGAAGCTCGCCCCGTCCAGCGACGAGGTCATCACCCGTCCCTGCCAGCCCGGCGCGACGGCGACGCGGGCATCGCCCTCGGTCAGCTCGAGAATCTGCGTGTGGTCCTGGAGGAATGTTGTATCGTCTGCGTAGGTCGACTGACCCATGGTGTTCGATCCTTGCTCCTGTGCGGCGCGCCCGCATTCTACAGCCCCGCGCGGGCGACTGTCCATCACGCCTCGGCGGCTATGCGGTCGAAGGTAAGTTCGTAGCGCTGAGGCAAGCTCACAAGGGGCGATCCGGCCGGGGCGCAGACCGACGCGCCTAGCGCCCCGGCCCGCAGGGCCGGAGGTCTGTAGCCGGGGGCGAAGCCCGACGCGCCGCGCGCCCCGGCCCGAAGGGCCGGGGGTGGGTAGCCGGCGGCTTGAGCCGTCGGAAGGCGCGGGCGTTTGCCCCCCGCCGCGAAGGGGTGGGCGGTGGTTCCCGCCGTTCGGCCCGCAGCCCGCAGGTTTGCAGCCGGGGAATCCGTGCCGCGCCCATGCCGGGGCGAAGCCGGAGCGTAGCGCCCAGACGGGCGGCCGTATGGCCGCAGGTCCGTACGGGGTCCGGCAGGAAACTGCAAGCATTCCACTCGCCCCGTCGGGGCGAGCATCGAATTGGGCGGGCGTTCCGGGGCCTGAAGGCCCCGGCTAAAGACCGACCGGGCCTTGGGCCCGCGAAGCCCCCCGTTATGGACTCATCCCACACCGCTCAGACGTTCGCCGAGCGCCACCAGTCGTAGTAGGTGGTCTCGAACTGCTCGGCAGTGGGGAACGGGTAGTACCCCAGCGACTCCGGGTCGCTGACGAAGAACCCGTTCTGCACGCAGCGGTAAGGGAACTGCTGCGGCTGGATGCGGTCGACGGTCTTGGTGGCCTTCTGCTCGCTGTTGCGGAGCTGGCGGAGGCAGTCGCGCAGGTGCTCGATGTTGGGGTAGGGCAGGTCATGGACCTCGCCGTGGTCGGGATCCTCGCCCAGCTCGCCCAGCCCCAGCTCGCAGAAGCAGATCCGCGGGACGGACACGTGTCGGGCGGGGTCCGTGATGAACGCGGCGAACTCCCGCGGGTCCATCGTGCTGACCACGCGCGGATGGACCGGGCAGACCTCCTGGTACAGGTGGAAGCGCCCCTTGAACGACTCCGACATCTCGCCGCGGGTCAGCTCCAGAGGCCGGCCGTCCTGCGTGACCAGCCACAGCGATCCCAGCGCCGAGACGGGAACCCGCTCCAGCACGCGGTAGACGGCCAGGTACACCGAGCGCTTGGGCGTCCCGTCCGGATGGGGCGTGCAGGCGCGCTGCCCGGTGGGGATGTCGAAGTGTTCGCTGGAGAAGTCCTCGGGCAGTTCGAAGAACATGGCCTGGCCCCGGGAGCGTTTCTGCGTGCCGGTGGCGAGGTAGGTTCCGAACTGCTCGGGCGGGAGCATGGAGGCGATCAGGGCTTCGGGGATCATCGACAGATACAGGTGCGTTGCCATGCTTAACCTTTCCTCTCACGACTCACGATGCACAGGCCAAGCCCCTTCCTGCGGGCCGTCGGCGGGCACGCGCCCGCCACGGGTAGTGTACGCGCGCAAGGCGCTGTCACGCCGCGTTTTCCGCGCTGTTGTGCGTGTTGGAAGAAAAAACGCTTGCAGGAGAATGAGGAAGCATTTGTAAGAATGTGCATGAAAACGTGTGGTGGCCCCGCCTTACCGCCACGCCACGCGGAAGTTGCTGTGCGCCAGGGCGTGGCGCAGCTTGAGGACGCCCTCGCGATCGAGGCACATCCGCTTGATGTGGCAGTTCGGGGCGTGGATCTGAAGCGTTCCCTTTCCGCGTCCGAACGCCAGACGCATCTCCAGGGCGTCCCCGGCCGGCTCCTCGTGGTGGCGGAACGGCGTGTGGTGGATGAGCCGGCGGTTGGTCAGGACCAGCCCGGCCACGCCGTCCTCTGTCCGCGCGTGGTCGCGGT
>JBMCUM010000152.1:0-5167 GCA_048622595.1 Planctomycetota bacterium
AGCCGTCGTCTCGCTCTGGAGCTGTTCAATATACCCTGCTCCCGGTAGTAAGTAAGCACATAGCGATTGCCCAACGGGCCGAAGGCCCGGCAGGTTGTTAGCCGGGGGCGCAGGCGAAGCCAAGCCCCCGGAACAGGCCAAACCGATCTCGCCCCGACGGGGCGAGTGGGACGCTTTGCTTTTCCTGCCGGGGCCCATACGGGCCTTCACTGCGCTTCGGCCTCGGGCCGCACGCCTCCCGACCCGTTCGCCGCTGCGCCACAGCCGGACGCCGCCGAGCGAAGCCGCAACCAGAAGAGGGCGACAGGATTTCTGCGAACGGCTCTATTTCAGCCCCAGCACGTCCTGCATGTCGTAGAGCCCGGCAGGCTTGCCGACGAGCCAGCCGGCGGCCCGCAGCGCCCCGGCCGCGAAAATGTCCCGCGTATGCGCCGAATGACCGATCGTGATCGTCTCGCCCAGCGAGCCGAAGAGCACCTGGTGGTCCCCGACGGTGTCGCCCAGGCGCACCGCGTGCATCCCGATCTCGCCAGGCTGTCGGGGCTGGCGCCCGCCGCGGCCGAGCGTGGCGACCTCGCCGTACTCGCGCCCCGTCGCGGCGCAGATGCTCCGCGCCAGGGCGATCGCCGTTCCGGACGGGGCATCCTTCTTGAAGCGATGGTGCGTCTCGGCGATCTCGATGTCGAACTCCTCGCCGAGCGTCTCGGCCACCAGGGCCACCACCTTCAGCAGCAGGTTCACGCCGACCGACATGTTCCCGGCGTGGACGATGGGGATGCTCGCGCCGGCGTCGGCGACGGCGGCGGTCTGCGAGTCGGTCAGCCCGGTGGTGCCCATGACCATGGCGATGTCGTGGTCTTTGCAGGCGTCCAGCCAGCCCAGGGCGGCCTCCGGGGCGGTGAAATCGATGACGACCTCCGGCCGGTCGGCGAGCGTCTCGGTGACCTTCACGCCGAACCTGCCCGCCCCGGACAGCTCGCCGACGTCGGCGCCGAGGGCCTCGTGGCCGGGCGATTCCATCGCCGCGATGATATCGAACTGTTCGGACGCGATGGCCAGGGCGGCGATGCGTCGGCCCATCCGCCCGGCGGCTCCGGTGATGGCGATTCGGGTCATGGGTCGGTTCCTCGCGGGCTCGCGGCTTCGACGGCGGCGACCCGCTACCCTACGGAGTACCGCAACGCATGCGGCGAATCAATGCACCGTCGAGGCGCCGCGTCGGCGAGGGGGGGCACCGCGCCGTGCGACGCGGGCGCGGGGGCTCGGGCGCGTAAGCGGCGCGACGCCGCGGGAAAAAGCGTTTGCGTGCCGCCTCCGGGCAGGTCTATAATCGTGTCTGCGGGCCCGCGAGCCACGCGATTCGCGCGTGCGCCGACGGGCTCCCGCGGGCGCAGTGCCGATGCAAGGCTCCGTGGCAAAATGGCTTATCGCCGCTCTCCTGGCGGTCATCGCGACCTGCCTTCTCATCGAGGTCGGCGCCGGCAGGTCGGCGGCGCGGACGGGCGCCGGGCAAACCGGCGCGGGCGACGGCGTGTTCGCCGTGGCCGGGCAGGTCAGCGAGGGAACCTACGGGCTGTACCTCGTGGACCCGGACCACGGGAGCATCTGCATGTACCGCTGGGAACCGGGGGAACGGACGCTGCGCCTGATGGCGGCGAGGACGTTCATCTACGACCGCCAGTTGGACGCGTACAACACGGAGCTGCAACCGGCGGAGATCCGCAAGCTGGTCAACCGGCAGAAGCGTCTGGGTGAGACCGGCGATGAACCGGCCCCCGGCGAGGAGTAACCGACGATGGCAAAAAAGATGTACTACAGCGAAGCCGAGGCCGCCGAACAGCTCGGCGGCGAGGACAAGCTCAACGAGCTCGTCGACAACGGCGAGCTGCGGGCTTACCCCGACGGCGACAAGCGGATGTTCAAGGCCGACGACGTCGACGCGCTCGGCGGCGGGAGCGACGAGACCGGCGAGATCAAGCTGAGCCCGGCCGACACGTCCGCCCCGGCCGACGAGACCGGTCAGCAGCCCGGCGACCAGGCGAGCTTGTCCGAGGCGGACACCGAGGGCGAGAAGCCCGCCAGCAAGGAAGACACGGTCATCACCTCCGAGGGCATCAGCATCTTCGACGAGGAAGACCTGGACATCGAGACGGCCGATCCGATGGCCAAGACGCAGGTCGCCCCGAGCGTCGAGGACCAGGTGCTGCTGGAGGGCACGGGAAGCGGCTCGGGGCTGCTGGACCTGACGCGCGAAAGCGACGACACGTCGCTCGGCGCCGAGGTGCTCGAGCACATCGACATGGAAGGTTCGGTCGGCGGGGAGGAAGAGGCCCCCGCCGGAGCCCAACCCGCCTATCCCGCACAGGCCCAGGCGGCGATGGCGGCGCCAACCTACGTCGAGGCCGTCGACGCGACCAGCGGACTGTTCACCGGCATGGCGCTGGGCTGCGTGGTGGTGGCGATCCTGGGCATGGTGGTCACGATCGCCGCGATGGCGGGAACCGTCCCGCCGTTCGTGGCGGCGCTGCGCGAGAAGACGATGATCGTGATCGTCGCCGGGGTCGTGCTGACGGGCATTTTCGCCCTTCTGGGCTGGCTTCTGGGCAAGAGCGTCGCCGCTCGCCAGGAGGCGACCCGTCGGGTCGGTGGGTAGGCGCGGGCTCAGCGCCCCGCGGGATGACGGACAGGCACGGCTGGCGAAATCGGGAAAGGGACATCCATGAGAACGTATCTGGGCGCAGGGTTGAGCATGCTGGCGATCACGTTGGTCGCGGGCGGTTGCGTGTCGAAGGCCAAGTACGACGAGTGCCTCGCCGCCAATCGTCGCGTCAACATCGAGCTGGAGAAGACCCAGGACGGGCTGCGCGGCGTGCGCCAGGAGAAGCAGGAGGTCGCCGACCAGCTCGCCGCCTGCCGCGGGGAGAAGAGGTCCCTGCAGGCGGACATCGAGATTCTCGAGGCCGCCAAGGCCGACCTGCAGGAGAAGTTCGACGAGCTGTCGGCGCGGTACCAGAAGTTGCTGGACGAGCCGCCGCTTCCGGAGACCGGTCCGATCACCGTCAGCGCCCTTCCCAGCAAGGTCGACGCGGCGTTGAAGGCCTTCGCCGCGGAGAACCCGGACCTGGTGGAGTACCTGCCCAGGTACGGGATGGTGAAGTTCAAGTCGGACCTGACGTTCGAGCTGGGCAGCGATTACGTCCAGGAGGAGGCCCAGCAGGCGCTGGCGCGGTTCGTGGAGATCGTCCGGACCGACGCGGCGAAGGACTTCAACGTCTTCGTCGCCGGGCACACCGACAACGTGCCCATCAAGAAGGCCTCCACCAAGCGGCGCCATCCGGACAACTGGTACCTGTCGGTCCACCGCGCCGTCGCCGTCCAGCAGGTCCTCCAGGCCGCCGGACTCGAACCCGAGCGCATCTGCGCCATGGGCTTCGGCGAGCATCACCCCATCGAGCCGAACAAGCCCGGGAAAAAGGGCAACAAGGCCAACCGGCGCGTGGAGATATGGATCCTCTCGAAGGACCGGTTCCTCACCCCGGCGGCCGTTGCGGATCCCGACGAGACGGACACGGAATAGCCCCGACGTGCGGGCGAACCACGCCCCGGTGCCGCCACCCCCGACGGGGCGCGCGGCGCCGGGGCTTTTCATAGGCGAACCGTGCCGATGCGACCCGCCGGAAAGACCCTCCCGCACGCCGACCGGGCGCGCCGCGCCGCGCTGGCGGCGCTGCGCCTGTTGTCCTCGTCCCGCCTCGGCGTGGGGCTGCTGGGGCTGACGGCCGCCTACCTCGCCGTCGTCTCGGTGGTCGAGGCGCCGCTGGCGCGCTGGCTGGACGTACCGCGCGCCGGCGTCTACGCGTGGTGGCCGCTGCCGCTGCTGGGCGGCGCCACGTGCGTGGTGATGCTCGCGGCGACGATCGCCCGCGTCCCGCCGCGGGCGCCGCACCTGGGGGCGTGGGCGGCGCATCTCGGCGTCGCCGCGGTCGCCGCCGGCGGGCTGTGGTACGCCGTCGCCGCGGTCGCCGGACAGTGCGTCACGGTCCGCACGCCCGAGGGGTATCGTCCCGTGCGGCACGTGTACCTTTCGGACACGGCGGCGGTGTACGTGGCTCGCTCGCCGGACGGGCCTTGGCGACAGCAGCGCCTGGACGGGCTCCGGGCGGAGTTCGCCGCGCCCCCGCGCGACGAGACGCGCGACCTGGACGTGACACTCAAGCCGCGAGGGGATCTGCCGACGATTCACGTCGTCGCGCTGCGGACCGGGCGCCTGCTGGCTCGGGCGCAGGACGGCGCCCATCGGGCGTTCGACGCGGCGCTCCGCGTGGAGGTCGGCGCGGAGCGCAGCACCGCGCAGGTGCCCTTCGCGCCGTTCGCGCCGTATGCGCCGCGCGTGGCGGTCCGCAGCGACGGGCGCCGGATCTATCTGCGCTTCAGCCGCTTCCGGCGCCCGTTGCGTCGCCCGATCGCCGTCGCCGATCCGCAGTACGTCACCTTCGCCGGATCGTCCATGCCGCGCGACTACCGCTGCACGCTGACCACCGACGGGCGCGTCGACACCCTCACCCTCCACGACGCCGTCTCCGTCGGGCCGTGGCGACTGACACACGGGCGCTGGCTGCCCGACGGACCCGAACCGGAGCGGATCATTCTGAATGCGAGCACGCGGCCGGGCGTGTGGCTGGTGTGGCTCGGTTGCGCCCTGATGGCGGTCGGGCTGCCCTACGCGTTCTTCATCAAGCCGCTGCTGCTTCGACGGAAGGAGCTGCCTGGATGAGCCGACGGACGGCATCGACGGTCGCGCTTCTGGCCGCGGCGGTGGTGGCGCCGGTCCGCGCCGACGACGCCGACCGCGGCGGGTTCCTCGCGGCGGTCCCCGTCCGGCGGGCGGAACTGCTGGCCGCACGGTACCGCGGGCGGACGGCGATCCTCGACACCGTCGCGCGGGAGCAGCTCGGGCGGATGTGCGGCGTGGCCGACGCGGTGCGCCGCGGCGCCGCGCCGGTTGTGGCGTACCTCGACCTGCTGTTTCGCACGGGCGCGCACCTGCGCCGTCCGCTGATCCGGGTCCGCTCGGCGGCGCTGCGGAGGCGCATCGCGGACGGACTGACCGGAACGGCGCGCGACGAGTTCGTTCGCACGCGCCGCCTTCCGGCGCTGGCGCTGATGC